>QIAK01000276.1:9861-13469 GCA_003225515.1 Acidobacteriota bacterium
AGCGACTCCTCCCGCAAGCGCCCCACCAACAGCGACTTCTCCTTCACTCGTGATTCCGGGAATAGACACTGCTACTGCCCTCAGTCGGACCGGTGGTAATCGCAAACGTTACGAATCGCTCCTTGCGCGTTTCGCCGATTCTCAATCTACGGCACCGTCGGATATCCACACCGCACTCGCAACCGAGGACCCGCCCGCCGCCCGACGAATCGCACACTCCCTCAAAGGCGCCTCTGCCAACCTTGGCGCTAACTCTCTCGCGGAAGAAGCCGCGAAAGTCGAAGAGGCCATCGAATCCGGGAGGGCCGTTGCGCCGGCGCTGGCAGCGCTCTCGCAATCCCTGAGCGCAACGATTGCGGCAATCCGCGCCGCAGTTCCCGCTGAGTCTCCAGTTCATCTCGGTGCATACAGCATTGACTCGGCCTCCGTATCTCAACCGCTAGCGCGTCTGAAGAGGCTTCTCGAAACCGACGACGGAGAAGCTTCCGACGTGATCCTGGAAGTTCGTCCGCAACTTTCGAAAATACTAACCGCGCCGGAAATCGAAGCGCTCATCAGTGACGTCGGGAATTTCGCATATGGCGACGCGCTCAACTCGCTTTCGAAGATTTTGGCGTCTCTCGCTGACCTTGGAGTGAACCTATGTCCGCCATACCGCAACAAGCGATCGTAACCCAAAAGCTCATCTTGATTGTTGATGACACGCCTACAAACATCGGGGTTATCTCTGGGGCACTCAGGGATTCGTACAAAACAAAAATAGCCACGAACGGCCCAAAGGCCCTCTCGCTGGCCTGCGCCGAAGAGAAACCTGATCTTATCCTCCTTGATGTAATGATGCCGGAGATGGATGGCTACGAAGTCTGCATGCGGCTCAAAGCGGAGCCCTCCACGCGCGAAATCCCAGTCATTTTCCTCACCGGCCAGACCAGCGCTGAGGACGAAACGCGCGGATTCGAAGTCGGTGCAGTTGATTACGTGCACAAACCTTTTTCTCCTGCTGTTGTCAAAGCTCGCGTGCGAAGCCATATTCTACTTCGTGAAAGCGGAGCACAACTGACCGCACAACTGCTGGAGCTCAACAATGAACTCGATATGGCGCGGCAGATACAACTTTCCATTCTTCCGCATACCGTGCCACAGCTTCCCGGGCTCGAGATTGTCGCGCGCTTTCGTCCCATGACTGCAGTCGCTGGTGACTTTTATGATTTCGTTCAGATCGACGATAAGCACCTTGGCATTCTCATTGCCGACGTCTCTGGGCACGGGCTCTCCTCGGCTCTCATCGCCTCCATGCTTCAAGTGGCGCTGACGGCGCAAGTCGTTCATGCCTCCGAGCCGGCGAAGGTTTTATCTGGATTGAACCATGCCCTCTGCGGCAAATTCACCCAACATTTCGTAACCGCCGCATACGTTTATGTGGACCTGGAAAAGAGCCAAATGCGATATGCCGGCGCCGGCCATCCCCCCGTAATGCAATTTCGTCGCTCAACCGGGAAGACAAACAAGCTGTTAGAGAATGGTCTTATTCTAGGAATGTTCGAGAATGCCACCTACGAAACTCTCCAGTGTCCTCTTCGAGCCGGCGACCGTTATGTGCTTTACACTGATGGGATTGTTGAAGCAGCCAGTCCTGCCGCGGAATTGTACGGCGAAGACCGCTTCATGCGGTTCATAGACGACAATCAGGCACTCGGCGCCGAACAGTTCGCGGACGCTCTCCTCGACGAGGTCAGTCAGTGGGGCCAGCCAGCGTGCCAAGGCCAACAAGACGATATCACGCTGCTTCTTTTCGATTTCAAACGGTTCTAATTCCTACGACACGTACTCGCGCAGTGTCGGTACTTCACTTGGGAGTGTGACGTGTTCCGCAGAATGTGCCGTACGCTTCGAGCCTGCATGCGGGGGGTACATGTTTTTGGTAGCGGCGATGAACTGACCTGCGATTCTTCACCACTATTCCTGGGGTTCCGACCCATAACTTCCAAGTGCTATGTCTGTACTTATTGCAGTTTCGATTCAGGGTACCGTCAAATAAGCTTTCAATTCTGGCGGGCAGATCACATATTGCCAGAACCGTAGGAGCAGGAATGTCGATGACATTTGAGATGCTGAAGATTCAGCGTAACAGGCTTCGCGTACCTCATTCTTGGCAGCAAGCTTACGCATCGGCGCTGCGAGAATCAGATCCCGGCGAGTTGCTCGGGCGTGTTGAATATGCAATCAACGCAATTGAACGACGGTATTCTGAATGGGAGGCCGATCCTGGATCACTAGCTGAGCTGACGGCAATCCAAAAGTGCATCTCGGTCCTTAGGCGCCTGATTAAACGGGAGCAGCTTCGCACGCCCGGCACAGTTCTTTCAACAGCGTCAACCGGCAACTCAGAAACTACGCCTCTCGCCGGGCACTCGAACTGATTCAGCTTACTGATCGACTGGGGAACATACTCCTCTGCAGGTGCAGCTGAGAGACTGAGGCTAACAAACGTCGCTGTTAACACACTCTTCGCCCGAACCCCCAGTTTACGATTGCGCTAGGATGCCCTACAAACCAGGTTTAACTTTCCAAGCACGTATTTCCGACGAAGCCGAACTTTTCACCGAGTAGAAGGATGCCGACAAATGCCACGTTCCTTACCAACAACTCTCCCCGACTCCCATTTACACACTCATCATCGTTTTGAGCGCTATGGCTTGTTCTCGATAGGTATGGGAGAGGGATTTAAGATGTGTCCACATCCCTCTTCCCTTTGATTTCTTCTTCTCCGCCTGCCCCGCTAATGGAAGCAGCGCAATAGAGAGGGCGCATAGAAGGAGAAACCAACCTGGTAGTGCCCTGTTCGGTTGTCGCCTGTGAGTTCGCATTTGGTCTCTCGCAATTTCTCGCTAATAGGCTGACCTGACATTGTTCACGGCCTGCCTTCTCTCCAAAGAGCCTTTGTGGCGGAACATACACCGGCACGACGAAACGAAGAACTGGCAATGATGACAGGTGGTGCTGGACACTTGTTTTTGATATCGCTTGTAACCTCGGCAGTGTCAAGCGCATCTGCGCGCAATGGCTGCATGCAAGTTTTACCAGTTTACCTCGCAGATAGTTTGCGACTACTGTATTTCCGTTACCTTGGGAGCGACTGAAATCCTAACGACACGAAGGTGAGCACGGTGACCATACGAGAAAAGGCAGAGTGGCAGAATCTATGTTGGGAAGCCATGCACGAGGAAAACCCGGTCAAACTGCTGGCGCTTTTCCTTGAACTGAGTCGGGCGGCAGAGCGCGAGACGAGAACGGAATCGTTAAGCCGGTTCAACTGCATTCACGAATCGGCATTTGACTGAATGTCGCTCTACGTTCGCGATGGGAAGTCCACGAGGTAACTACACAATCTGCTAGTTGACGCCGTATTGTCTGCGCTGTATCGTCTGCATTATCTGAAGACATCCCATGACGGAAACCTCCGACAACGAACGCATTCTTAACGGCGAAGTCGCGATTCACTTCCCAGGACTTAAGGGGCTGGACATGCCGATCGTGTGGGTATTCCCGAAGCTGAAGATCTGCTTGAAGTGCGGCGTCGCGCAGTTCGAGCTTCCCGAGAACGAGTT
>QIAK01000277.1 GCA_003225515.1 Acidobacteriota bacterium
CGTGTCGGCGTTCACGAATAGGACCTCTGTGCCATAAATCACCAACCACGATATGGATGCAGCCGTTCAGCCATAGCGAGTCAAGCATGCAAGGCGGAAATAAGGGATCAACACGTCTTTGCTGTGGCCATTTGTCATCAACTCGGCCCCGTAAAACGGGTTCCCGTTCTCTTTTCTTGGGAGAAGCCACGGATGGTTGATCCCTGGCTCTGCTCGACAACAGCTTTTTCAACCGCGGCTGCCAGGTCTGATCTCTTGACCTTCTTCTCGTGATCCTGTGCCGAAGCCAGTCCGGAAAGTAGCAACGTTCCTAACACGACGCATAAGGTCACTCGTGTAGTTGTCATTCCCACCTCCGCTGGAATGTAGGCGTTGCAAATGAAGGGAACCTGAAGAATAGCTAATAATTGGCAGGCTCTCTGAGAACCTTTCTGTCCCACCCTGGCTGACAAACCCGCTGGGCTGATCCGAGAGCGGGTATGCAGTACGCACGGCGCGCGTTCGGTATGACAGAACTCCAAATGGATGCTTGGCGAAGAATCGCCTCAGCCTCAGTCAATTTCGGCCCGACACTAGCAGCAATTGGAAGCCAAGTACCTGAACATGTTCTGATCTTCGTTTCATGTTTGCCAGTTTTCCCCCTCATAGACGACCTGAAGACTCCCGTCTGCATTCGGAGACATACTCTTGATCAGGGGGACTTGCTCCGCGATCGCCGTCGCGTCACCAAGAATCAGTGTGCGATCACCCCGGGCACCAAAGCGGACCCCGTTTCTGGCCCGGCTTCCAGCTTCTATCCAAACAAAATTGTCTCCCAAGCTTTGAAGCTGCTTCTCTATGCTGCTGCTGCCTGCATTCCCAATCGCCACAACGCAGATGAACGCGCCTACTCCCACAGAGATTCCCAGAATCGTAAGAACACTTCTGACCCAGTTGCGGCTCAGCGCCGCGGTAGCTTCTCGGACTGTATTCTTAAAATTCCTTCGAGGTACGTCAACGTGACGAGTCCGATCAGCATACACCCGGCGGGAGCATAGCTTAGCGGCCTAGATTCCGACGAGTGTCGGAGGTAGAAACCTGGTCCAAACGAGCTTGAAGATGTATGCACCCTCTTAATGAGGTACGCCTTTCAGGTCCTTCTCGTCTCTGGTTGAGTGAGTATTTCTGTGCACAAATGAAGAGAAATTAATGTGCGTTAACCGCTTGATATTGCGCTAAGCTCACTGCCGCACAGAAGGGAGCCCCCATGATGTGGACTTCGAATCTGAGAATGCTGTGTGTATATCTTCTAGTTTCGGCGTCGATCTGCGGCACTTCTGCAAACGCTCACGCACAAGTCGCGGGGGGAACGATCTCTGGAACTGTTATCGATGGCACTGGTCGAGTGGTGACGGACGCGAAGATCACGATCACCAATGTTGCGACAGGTGTAACCCGAGAAGTAACTACCAACGAAGAAGGTGTCTACTCTGCGCCGAACCTCCTGCCCGGCACCTATGAGGCAAAGTTTTCCGCCCAAGGTTTCAAGACTGACAAGCGTAGCGGAATCGAGTTAACTGTCGGAGCGTCCGTCGTTCTGGACCTGAAGATGAGCATCGGCGGTGTGCACGAAACGGTGGAGGTCCACAGCGACGTGCCTGCGGTGCAGCTCACCACCTCTGACCTTAGTGCCGTTGTGAATTCGACCACCGTTCGTGAGTTGCCCCTCAACGGCCGTAGCTGGACGGATCTTGCGCAACTCCAGCCTGGTGTGAATGCGATCCACACGCAGCCCGACTTTGCGGCAGGAACGGATCGAGGAAATCGCGGCTTCGGGCAACAGCTGACCATCTCGGGTGCGCGGCCCCAACAGAATAACTACCGCCTGGACGGAGTCAGCCTCAACGACTACGCCAATGGAGCCCCCGGCAGCGTGCTGGGAGGTAGCTTGGGGGTCGACGCAATCGAAGAATTTTCCGTCATCACTAGTAACTACGAGGCAGACTATGGCAAGACCTCAGGAGGCGTGGTCAACGCAATCACGCGATCGGGGACAAATCAGATCCACGGCAGCGCTTACGAGTTCCTCCGCAACAGCAAGCTCGACGCGTTGAACTATTTCGATGTGGGCAAGATTCCGCCCTTCAAGCGGAACCAGTTCGGCGGAGCGATCGGCGGACCGATCGTCAAAGACCATACATTTTTCTTCGCCGACTACGAAGGCGTCCGTCGGTCAAAGGGCATCACAACAGTTGCTACTGTGCCCTCCGCGGCGGCGCGGGGTGGGACGTTGTGCTCGAGCCCCGATCCCGGTAGCGCCTGTACACCGACCTCGGTGACTGTCGATCCGGCGGTGCAGGCGTACTTCACTTTTTACCATCTTCCCAACCAGGGTCCCGTTGCCGGGAGCAACGGCGATTTGGGAATATTTACTTTTGCGGGCCAGCAGATTGTCAACGAAAACTTTCTCACCGCGCGCGTGGATCACAAGTTTTCCAACAATGACAGTCTTTTCGGCACATACATGTTCGACAAAACTCCGTACTCGTCTCCTGACGGACTGAATAACGTCGAGTTCGATACTTTGAGCTCGCGACAGTTCCTGGCGCTGGAGGAGACTCACATCTTCACTCCAAGGTTCGCAAACTCGGTTCGCATCGGCGGAAACCATGAAACCGTGAACAACAACCAAAGCTTGAAAGCGATCAATCCGGACGCCGCCAGAGCAGACCTAGGCGTGGGAGGCACGGCATTCGCTGGCCGGGACGCGCCTCAGATTCTGGTTGGCGGGCTTAGCGACTTTACCGGCGGCATTGGAGGAAGTCCGACCTATTATTACCATTGGAATTCCATCCAGGCGTATGACGATGCCTTCTTTACGAAAGGCACCCATTCCATCCGCTTCGGCGTCGCCGCCGAACGCATGCTGCTCAATGTGGTTGCCGATACCGATCCCAATGGCATCTGGAACTTCGACAATCTACAGGGATTTCTTACCAGTCAGCCGACGAAATTCCAGGGCGGCATCGCCAGCACGCTTTCGCCGCGCAATCTGAGGCAAACTCTTTTCGGCGCATATTTGCAGGATGACTGGCGCGCACGGCCGAATCTGACATTGAACCTCGGTCTGCGCTACGAAATGTCGACCGTGATCAGCGAGACCAACGGGAAGCTGGCGGCTCTAAGGAACATTACGGATACTCCTGACCAGTCGCACTTAGGAAATCCTTTCTTTAACAATCCCACACTGAAAGATTTTGAGCCGCGGGTCGGCTTTGCCTGGGATGTATTGAAGAATGGGAAGACTGCCGTTCGCGGCGGCATCGGCATGTTCGACGTTCAGCCTATGCCCTATCAGTTCCCTCTCTTGGTTACGCAAGCAATTCCGTTCTTCTCCTACACCGTGGTGAAAGATCCCTTCGGATTTTGCGGATGTTCGAATCCGTTTCCCAATTTTAACGGCCAGGACCCTCAGTTTCCGGCCAACAGATTGCGGACCACGTATATTGACCCCAGTCCCAAACGCAACTACGTGATGCAGTGGAATTTCAACGTGCAGCAGCAGCTTACCCCGAGTCTGGCCGCGATGGTCGCCTATGTCGGCTCGCGAGGCGTGCATCAGCCATTCCGGGTCGATGACGCAAACCTGGTCATCCCGACGAGGACTTCTGCGGGATATGTGTGGCCGTTTGATCCCTCCTCCGGCGCCCCCCTGGATCCTATCAACCCGAACTTCGGCTCTGTCCGAGGAATGTTTTATAAAGGGCACTCCCAATTTGATGCTCTCGAAGCGCAGTTGGCCAAGCGCATGAGTCATGGCTTTCAGATGCAAGGCACCTTTACCTGGGGCAAGAGTATCGACACCAGTTCAGCGTCGGTCGCGGGAGACAGTTTCTCAAATTCGATCTCCAGCCTTCACTGGTTCGACATGAGGCTGGGCCGTGGTCTCTCCGATTTCAATGTGGATAAGACGCTGGTGGTGAACGCCACATGGGAAGTTCCAACGCCGAAGTCTCTTGAAGGGCCAGCCCAGTGGGCA
>QIAK01000638.1:0-595 GCA_003225515.1 Acidobacteriota bacterium
TTTCCAGGATCTCGGGCATCTGCCGACGCAGGCTGGCCGGCCCCTTGCGGAAGCTTATGCCACGTTCCAGCAGGAAGGCTCGAATCTGATTGATCACGCTGGTCCGTCGAGCTATCAGCCGATCGCGCACTCGATGCAGGGCTTGCAGGTCGAGTTGATCTTCCGTTTTGATGGGTACGAAACGCATGTTCTCCCGTTCCACGGCTTCGGCAATCGCCTCCGCG
This sequence comes from Acidobacteriota bacterium, assembly GCA_003225515.1. Classification (GTDB taxonomy): domain Bacteria; phylum Acidobacteriota; class Terriglobia; order Terriglobales; family Acidobacteriaceae; genus Sulfotelmatobacter. The sequence goes on from QIAK01000638.1 coordinate 225, forward strand.
TCGCGGTAGTCGTTCTTGTTGGACTTCACGAACGGCCGCACAAACTGCGCCGGAATCAGGCGCACCTCATGCCCTTGTTCGCGCAGGGCTCGTCCCAGAAAATGCGATCCCACTCCCGCCTCCATCCCGATCAGCGATGAAGGCAGATTGGCCGTGAACACCAATAGCTGTGAGCGTGAGAACTTCTTGCGGATTACTACCTGGGAACGGGTTCCCAGCGCGATGAGGTGAAAGGTCGTCTTACCCAGATCGATCCCGATTGACTTAATCTGCACCTTGCTCTGCATGGTGATGATCCTCCGTCTGGCTTTTTTGCCAACCTAATCATTACTCAGGTTGGCCTTCTTGACGGCGGACCATACCATTATCGC
>QIAK01000638.1:665-1995 GCA_003225515.1 Acidobacteriota bacterium
CCCGCAGTTTCGAACCTAATGAAGTAAATGGCGTATCCACATCGACGATATGCCGGAGGAAATATGCGACGTGTAGCGGTTTGGATTTTCTTGCTGGCTGTAGCTAGTTTGTTGGCAGTTGCCAAAGATCAGCCCTTCCAAGTCGTTTCCTGGCCCGATTCCGGGCAGCCTGTTCTTCGTTTTACCTTTTCGAAGTTCAAGGACGAAGGAGGTGGAATGGGGGGGGAGCGCACGTACATCAGTGACGTAGACGCTCTCAACCTTTCAGACAAGACCATCAGTGGTGCAAGTTTTTCTTTCTATGTGTTCGACAAAGGTAAGGCAAGAATTGGTTAGGGCTACATCAATCTAACGAACATCTCTGCTGGCGAAACGGTCAAGTTTCAAGTAACAATTGCCGCATCCGGTTCCCCGAACTCCGTCGCCGTATTAACATCAACTAGTGCGCCGCGCACGGTATCTATTGGTCTCGCGCTCGGTCCTCGTCGCCCGCGGCGAGATGTTAGCAGTATTTGGGAATGACGCTGACCTTCGAGCTAACTTCGACAAACTTGTCGCAACGACGCTAGACTGCGCAACATCTTCCAAGATGCTACCGCCAGAACGGATTGGTTCTCAAGAGCTCATATCTTAGCCATCAACAACTTTGACAAAGATAATGCCCAGGGGACAGCAGCAACTAAGCCTCCGATTGTTCGAGGAGAATTTCTGAATTAGCGCTCTGGACGGATAACGAGCAACCCTTCCGTAATCCAGTAAAGAAAGGGTTGCCGACGATCTGGAAGGTACTCACATGAAACTCGAATCAGAATGCCGAGTAGGCATTTGATACTCCTCAAACTAGTGCTCCCCCCACGAAATTAGGAGCACGCCAGTGCGTGCTCCTGGTGCACAAGATGAGCATTATTTTCCAGGCACATAGCTGAGATCCGCCCGATACGCTGCGGCTTAGTCTTCTGGATCTGATCGGCCGTTTCCTTCCCATATGTATCATTGAGGACATCTGCCAGAGTTTTTGGTAATGGCGCGAAATCCGCCCAATTCTTTCGGGCACTAAGCAGAACAAACGTGGGTCCCTCACCTCCGTTGACCAATTGGAGCCAGCCACTGGTTTTCGGCCAGTCCGTTTGCTTGCCCAATGCATCATTCACCTTCTTTATAGCGGCTATGAAGTCAGGACCTGCTCCGGGGTGAAGAACAAAGACCGTCACCGCGGTCATGGGCGCTGGAGGTTGGTTCGCAGGGGCGAGGCTCATGTCCGAACGATATACATAAACACCGTTGCGGCCACTCTGGACATAAGGGGTCAGATTTGTGGCTCCATCGGCAG
>QIAK01000084.1:0-3704 GCA_003225515.1 Acidobacteriota bacterium
AGTCCCTTGCGATTCTTTTTCAATTCGTAATAGCGCCCATGGGATACGCCGCCAAGGAGCGCCATGGCATCTTCGTTTCGAAGATCCCACTTCTCAACTATCGCCAAGAATGCAGAGATCGCAGCAGGGCTGAGACGCGCGCGGGTGGAGGCGTCCCCCAAGTCCGGCAACTTTCGAAGATCAAGGCCAATATCCGGGACCGCCGCCAAGGCGTTCATGTGCTACTCCGTTTATGGAGTATATTATATCCTAATTTGGACAGATGTCAAGCACACTTGAGAAGCAGGGGAAATTCACGGAGAAACTCCAAATTGAGCCACTGCCCATCTGTTCGGTAGTGGCTTAATTGGAGCGGTCGCGTTGGGGCTGGCCTGACTTACCAGCGCAATTTGCTCATGTAGTCGTAGCTGGTCTTGATGCTTTCGAAGGGAGCTTTGGGATGATCGTGCTCGACAATGTAGACCTTGATGCCGGCTTTGCCTGAGCGCGCGAACAGGCTCTTCCAGTTAATGAGTCCGCTGCCCACTTCGGTGAGATCGACAGTGTCCCCGAAATTCTGCGGACCGCCGGGAGTGATGGTTGGACGTTTCTTCAGATCTTTGACGTGAACCAAGGGGAACCGTCCGGGATAGAGATTGAAATATTTCACCGGATCGGCGCCGGCAGCGGTGATCCAGCAAAGATCCATTTCCATCTTGACGAGGTTGGCATCGCATTCTTTCAGCAGGGCGTCGTAGGGAAGCTTGCCCTCGACGGGCAGAAATTCAAACCAGTGATTGTGATAGGCGAACTGCAGGCCTGCCTTATTGCATTGCTCGCCGCAATGATTGAATTTCGCCGCAGCTTGCTTCCAGATGTCGGGAGACTTGCGGAGTTCCTCGGGGATCCAGGGGCAAACGACATAGTTCATGCCAATGGTCTTTGAGGTTTCAATGACGGAAGGAAACTTGTCATCGAGTTCGTCGTATTGCACGTGGGTGGAGGGTGCGGTCAGGCCGGCCTTGTCAAGCGAGGCCCGGACTTGCTGGCCGGTGCGTCCGAAATATCCGGCGAACTCCACTTCCTTGTAACCAGCGGCGGCCACCTTGGCGAGAGTGCCGTCGAAGTCTTCTTTCATCGCGTCGCGCACGGTATAGAGTTGCACGCCAATATGCTCGGCCCTGTGCTCCGCGGCGGCCCAGCCCGCGCGGCTGGTCAATAATGTTGCGGCGGTGACGGCGGTTGCGGCTTCGAGAAAAGTGCGGCGGTTGATGCCTTGCGGCTGCTTACCCGTGTCTTTCACACTCATGATGGCGTTCCTCCGAATGATCCGCCGGGGGCGGAAGTCGAATACGGGAGCATTATACGCGTGCCGCTGCGAGAAACAGTCGAGCTTCGCTCGACGAACGGCCCGGGGGCGGCCGCTCCAATAGTCCAAGTCCAGAAGATCTTTTGATCGAGGCAGCGGGAATGCCCACACTTCGAACATCGCGAAGTGTGGGGCAGCCGGTTTCTAGCGCTACATGGAAGACCAAGTTGGCCGCCCTGCTTCCGCTCAGGGTTTTACTACTTGCAGATTGTTGGTCACTGAAAATGTGCCGGAAACGCCGTTGGCCCGGAGGCCAGCGAGGTTCTTGTCCGCCTCGCTGTCGACCACGCCTTCCAGAGTCACGCGTCCGCTCTTCACGATGATTCGGATCGGCTTTTGCACTCCAAGTTCGTATTTCTGCAGCGCCGGATATCCGTAAATGGCACGGAACAGGCGCAGACGCAAGCGGTCGTCCATGGAAGAGGGGGGAAGAACCTCAATCTGGTTGTCGACCTTCTCGATGCCTTCAATATGTTTGATCGCATTCTCCGCGTCGGACTTGAGCGAGGGCCTCACGACCTGGCCAAGCAGAGTGACGTTGTAGCCCTCCACTTTGAATGCAATGTAGTCGAACACGCCGAAGTAAGGCAGCATCAGCAGTTCGTGGCGGACCTCCCGGGTAATGCGGTCCTGAGATTTACCGTTGGGTTGGTCACGTGGAACGTCCTGAGCAGAAACCAGAGTGGAAAGGGCGAGCAGAACAACCAGCAGGATTGGCAACCTCTGTTGCATACGTTTCTCCTTGCGAACGGAATACCCAGAAGTATCCCGATAGCCTACTCGTGAAAAATCTGGCATTGCGATACTGGGAATCAGGTATATGGTTCGACTTTTTGAAGTAAACGAGAATTGGGGAGGGTGCCGCAGGGGATGAGTTCGCCGGCGGCTGGGAGCAGGACGGGTTGAATATCGCCGTGACCTGCTCACCCACCGGTGTTCATCCATCGACTACGCTGTGACGCTGACTCCGGCGCCGGGGGAGAAGGCATTCGCCGTGCTGTTGAACAAGTTCAGAATGATTTGCTGGTTGCTGTTCTGACTCAAGTTGAGGGTGATCTGCTCCGGACTCTGATTCTGGTTAGCCAGACCGATGGTGACTTGTTCGGCGCCGTTGCCGGCATTGCTCACGCCAATGGTGACCTGCTCACCCGGCGTCAGGTTGCCGAGATTCAGGACGATCTCCGTTCCACTGCCCGAGGCGCTGGCGCCGGAGGATGACCCGCTAGCCGCACCGCCAAGACTGCCTGGATCGGGCGCGGGCGGGTCTACGCTGCGGTGATGGAAGGAACTCTTCAGTTGGGCAAATGCCTGTTGCGCCCCGGCGAGGTCTCCGGATTGCAGTGCCTGGCCGATGGCGGTGAAGTCCTGCTCACGCTGGCTGATCTTGAATGGATCGCCGTTGGCGAATGGCCCATGCTGGCCCAAATTCTGGATGGCGGCGAATTCCTGCTGAGCACCGGCGAGGTCACCCGACTGGAGCGCCTGGCCAAGTTTCTGCAGATCCGAGCCGCGTTGCTGAAAGTACGCTTGCAGCTCATGATAAATCGAACTGGTGGAAACGGCTGCGGTTGACATAAGTCTCTCCTAAGAAAGGATCCTTTGGAACTGTACTCTGAGAACCCCTTGCATTACTGACCTGATCGGCGGGGATGGGGAAAGCTTTACCGCAGATTATGAAAGAGTCAGGGTCAGATCAAATTCGCTGGAGACCAGGCGAATCCCGGCGCAATTATCCAGAATCCAGCTGGCGCCCGCTTCCTGCAACAGCGATTCCTGCACTGTGGTTTTGAAGCCGATGACTCTTGCTCCCGCGGCTTTACCGGCCCGGACCCCGGCGGGGACATCTTCAACGACAATGCATTCCGGCGCAGGAAATCCCAACAGGGCCGCACCTTTCAGGTAGGGCTCGGGATTGGGCTTGCCATGGGTGATGTCATTGGAGGTGATCATGCGCTTCGGGAGCGGGAGTCTGGCGGCACGAATGCGGACTTCTGCGAGCGCGCGGGTACAGGAGGTCACTATGGTCCAGCGATCCGGGGGGAGGCTGTCGAGCAAGTCGAGGGCTCCGGGTAGCGGGATGACGCCTTCAAGGTCCTCGATTTCGCGGCGTTCCACTTCACGATTCTCGAGTTCATGGTTCGCGCTCGGGAGGTAGTCGCGGATGGTGGTGAGACTGGGTCGTCCGTGAGCCCGGGCAACGACTTCTTCGGGGTCGAATCCATGCTCGATGGCCCAGCCGCTCCAGACGCGGGCCACGGCGGGAGTGGAATTGATGAGAACTCCATCCAAATCAAACAGCAGAGCAGCGCAGTGAATCTGAGTCATAGGTTTGATGAAGGTTCGCTACCACGTCCTG
>QIAK01000084.1:3751-16752 GCA_003225515.1 Acidobacteriota bacterium
GCATATTTGAGAGTCTCGGCAAAGAAGAAGCTCTCCATCTCATCTTTCTTGATTTTCGCGGCAACATCGCTCAGGGCGGCATAGCCCACGTCGGTGCGGCAATATTTCGTCAGGCTGTCGATGAATGCCTTACCCATTTCGCGGTAACGGGAATCGCCGGTGAAATGATGAAGGTAATACGCCGATTCGATAATCTCTGGACGTAATTCATATTCTCCAGATGTGATTTTCATAGTCGTGTAGTTGATCTCTTCAGGCTCGATGCCAAAGGTCGTCCACATTTTGTAGGCCGAGTCTTCCAATTTGCGGGCTCGGTCGAGATCTCCAGATAAGGCCAGGGTGCCGGGGAAAAACGCGTCCAGCGCTCCGAATTGAGTGCCGGTACGCACGCCGGTATTCATGTTCGCCTGCCCGTACCAGAATCCGGTGGGCGCCTGGTCGGCGAGATACTTGTTCACCGCCGCGATGCTCTCCTTCCACATGCGCTCGCAATCTTTGTCGTCGAACAGCAGCGATGATTTCAGCAGGTACTCGTAATACGAGTCGATGCCTCCACTGATGTGGCTGGTGGGATCGGTCCACTCGCCGGTCTTGACGTTGATGGTCGAACCGACGAGTCCGATGCTTTGCTTTCTCGTAATAGATGGGCTTGCCGGTTAGTTTGCTGAGTGTGCCGAACTCGATCAGCAGCGTGCCGACTTCGGCGGGATTGGTCGACTCGCCACGAACCGCGCCAGTCTTCAGGTTTACGTAAACATAAGGCATTCCGGTGGGAGAGTTGAATGCGGGCAGGAGGCGCGTACCAAGATCGTCGGCGAGCGCCAGCAAGCGCTTGTCGCCTGTCAGTTGATAACTGCTGAGCAGTCCGCCAAGCAGGCGAATGGTGATTTCGAAGTTCTTGACGTAAATATCGCGATCGAACGAGAGATTCTTAACGATGTATTCGCGAGTCTCGGCCGCCTGATCGATCAGGCCCATCAGGATCATGGTGTCGAGCGCGTCGACGGGAGACATGAGCAGGGGCACTCCATACCAGTCGTGATAACCCTTGCTGAGAGGCTTGAGGGCATCGTGTCCCCAGGCGTATTGCTTGTAGCCTTTCCAGGCATGGAGAAATTCCTGGCGAACGCGTTCCGCCATCTCGGCATCGCTTGCAGTTTGGATGGCTGTCTTTGCGTTGGGAGCGGCAGGAATCGCTTGCGCCGCGGCGGAGTGGAACGAGATTGCAATCCACCAGCCGACTGCTAGTTTCGACAGAAGTCTACGTCCCATACTGGTGTGTGCTCGTAACTCGGAGTGATTGTAAACCAGAGGAGAAAGGAAAGAGGCAGGTGGCCAGAGACCTTACGGGGCGAACATATCCGAAGTGGATTCGGGGTGGCGACGAAGCACGGGGCCGTTGCCGTCTTTATCTTTATCCTTGTCGTCGTTGGTGTCGCGGTGATGCAGGACGGGAGTTCGCGACGAGAGCAGGCGGGCTTTCACTTCTTCGAAATCGTTCGTATCCAGAATGTAGTCTTTGCGGCTGGGCAGAAAAACGACCATTTCAGATTGAAGACGGGCGATTCTTTCTTCGGTGAGGGGATAGCTGGCGAAGCTTTGGGCGACTTTGCTGTGAAAAGGTATTTTCTTCGCCATCTGGTAGCCGGGGATTTTTGAGAACAGCGCGGTTCGCCTGACTTCCATGGCGTGAAGTTTTTCCAGGGCATCCAATAAGGCCTGGGGATCGTATCCAGCTGCCCAGGCGTACTCGATTCCGAGCAGGTCAGCCTCGAACTCGGCATTGCGGGCAAACTTTTTCAGCGACAGAGGACCGCCAACGTCCTGCCAGAGGAGGCTGGCGGGACCGGCCATGGAGGAAACGGAATCCACAATGTTGCACATTTGCCGCCGGGTGAGGGCGCGGGTGGCATGGCGAGCGGCGACATGCGCGATCTCGTGGGCCATTACTCCAGCGAGCTCAGCTTCGCCATCGGAAGCCAGGATCAGGGCGCTACTTACATAAAGAAATCCACCGGGAAGACCATAGGCGCGCGGGATATCGCCGGAGTCGATGACTTTTACCGAGAAGGGGATCTCGGCATCGGAGTAGCGCACCATTCCCTGCGCCAGACGATTTACGTATTCGTTGACCACCGGGTCGGTAATGAGCTTGCTGGCGCGGTCAAAAGAAGCCGCAAGATGCTCGCCCAGTTCGTGTTCACGCCGGAAGGAATAGAGATTGAAGCCGTGACCGATGCCTCGGCGGCCGATACGATCGACGTTGTATTTTTCCGCTTTTTTGGCGTCTTTGCCGGCAGGCAAATCTTCTGTTGGTTGCGGTTCGACGGCATGAGGCAGGAAAAGTTGATTTGCAATTTGCTGGGCGTGCGCGCTAGTCGCCAGAGGAAATGCGCAGAGAACAAGGAGAATGTAAACGATCAGGTGAAGGCGGAAACCGCGTGGCAGAAGTAGGGGCCCGTGAGGCATACTCAACCCAAGTGGCGGGCATTTTACAACGGAATTCGCCTGGAAAGATAGAAGAGATTTGGATAGGAAAAAAAGCGGAAGACTAGGGACAAAGGTCTCTATCCCGGGGCTGGCGTTCTGGTGCCGGGATGGTTGTACGGCGCGGATTGAGGCGTGCGTGAGAAGTTATGCCGTCCCTCCGGGACTTGTTCATCTTTTCCGCTTTTACCCAGGGCTTTCGCCCCGGGCTGTAATATTTCGCCGCTTCGCGGCTGTATTGGGGATGATGGAGGGTTTCATGGGAGGCTGCCGCTAGGCAGAAAGTAGGGTAGAGCGCTAGCGGTGTGCACCTTCGAGTAGCCCCACGGGACAGAATTTTCTACTGCTTCATTTCTATTGCTTAATTTCTATTGCGTCTGCACCGGCAGCAATTCCAGAGTCAGCACTTCGAAGGGCCGTAGGTGAAAGGGGTGCGATTCCTGCGCCGAGATGGTGAAGGGCTTGGTAGTGGCGCTCTTCCACGGGGTGAGCGCTTTGAAGGAACGCGCGGAATGGGCGGGCAGTTCTAGGATCATGGAGAGAGTCCCGGTAAAGTCTTGAGGCTGATCGCTGGGATTACGCAGGGTTAGAATGGCTTTTTCGTGCGACCACGAGGCCGAACCATAAATTTCAAGGCGGGCAGGGTCGCCTCCAATCCAGTGGGAGTCTGCGAGTGTGCTGGCGTTGTTGCGCGACCATTTCGCGGCTTCGGCGAGCACATCCCAATCGGCGTCGGAGAGCAGCGAGGGAGTGATATACATTTCCTGAAGTTGCGTGCCGGTGCCGAAGTAGGAGTGCACCTCGTCAGGGAAATCGTTATCGGGATCGTTGCCCAGGCGCTCTGCGTAGCGCGCGTAGATGAGTCCGTGGAGCATGAGCGAGTTCATGGGAAATAGCGGTCCATCTTCGAGGACGTGGCGATAAATTTGCGAGTCGCGATAGGTAATCCAGCGCTGGCGACTGCTGCCGACGCCGGCAAAGCTGTGGTCCTCGCCGCCGCGCCAGATCGAATCCGCATAGAGCAGCCAGAATGGCGAAGGATAGGTTCCGGTTGTGAGGTTGACGTAGAGGTCCGGCTTCTTGGCGCGCAGTTCGCCGATCAGATGCATGGCGGCGTCAAAGTCGCTGTCGAATTCACTGCCCTTAATGACTTCGTTGGCATTGCCCGTACCGTCGAACTTGAACTGATTCACGCCGTATTTAGCGATCATTTCGAGGCAGGTATCGCGAAAGTAGCGATAGTACTTTGGTCCCGACAAGGCGAGCCCACCTTCGTTGGTTTCAAATCCCTGCGCGCGAGCGGAGGCCAGGCGCTGTTGCTTGGGCTTGTCGTAACCTCCCCAGGGTGAAAGCCAGATGCCGGGTGCGGCGCCGAACGCAGTCGCGGTTTGCGCTACCTTGGTGAGTCCGTCGAGAAAACCGGGATTGAACTTCCAGAGAGTGGTGGGATCGTCCCAGCCATCGTCGAACATGAAGCTGTCGAGTTTCACGCCGCGGCGCTTGGTCAGTTGCTCTCCAAAATTCTGCACGACTTCGACTGCCGCCTGCTCGTTGTAGCGGTCGAAGTAGCCGAGGTCATACCAGGAGTTGTAATGCAAGAACGTGCGGTAAGGATGAGCGCGTTCGAGTTCCAGATAGTGCAGGAAGTCACGACGCAAATGCGTTGCATGGGACACGCCGGTCACGGATGAGTAGGTAAGATCGCGTCCGGGCTGAAGAGGCAGTTCGCGCGAGAGCCAGCAAGTAGCGCGTTCGGCACGCACCCGGCACTCAGAAAGAGGGTGCTCGAATGCCAGGAACCAGGTTCCCGCCGTGACCGGCGATCCTTTTACATGTCCGGAAACCGTTGCCCCCGGAACGGCCGCGTCGACGAGGCCGATTGATGTGAGCGCGAGGGGCTGGCGAAGCGCTCGCAGGGTGATCTCCTGGCGAATATAGTTGGCGCCGTCGCGGAGGATGGCTTTCCAAATGACTCGAATTTGCGCGGAAGGATCTTCGAGCACAATGCGCAGTTCGCGGCCGTGCAGTTGATCGGCACCTTTGGGGGAGTTAGGAATTGCCGGAATGTCTCGAAGGACAGGCGCGGAAACAATCTTGAAGTCAGAGGAACGCAGCATCGGCCCCTCTTTGGAGATCAACTCAAAGACGTTGCCATCGAGAGGCAGACGCGCTCCCGTGAAATGATTGGTCAAAGTCTGCGAACGTAGCGATCCGCCACGGACGGACCACGCTTCAGAGATTGCTTCGTTGGAAAGAGTGACGCGATCTCCTTCCGATCCACCGCGCGCGGGTGCCGAGGTTTGGCTGGACGCCAGCCCAACGAGAACCATCAAGAGCAGGACACTATGAAGAAGATAACGAAACATTCGTAAGATTCCTTGCCATCGAAGTTGAATGACGAGCCCAAGTCGCTACGAAACGCCAATAAACAGCGAGAAACAATCCTAACCGAGCAGCCGGCGCTACGATCCTATTGCCGCCTAAAACGGCGATTCGACGCTGGTAAAGCGGAACTAACTTTTTGCTGTGAATTGACTTGACTTTCACTATAAACGAAAGTAATAGTCTTAACTCGTAATAATATGAAAGTGGCCGGAGGCTACCCATGCGTGCTCGCCGTCGCAGTTGGAATTCCTCAACCGTCTCACTTCTTGCGATCGGATTATTAATCGCGACTGGGGCATTTGGCCAAGCCAGCTACACGGCGCAGGTTCGCGGCGTGGTGAAGGATCAAAGCGGCGCGGTGGTGCAGCGCGCGACGATCACGATTACCAATGACGCTACAAACATCTCCGAGACCGCTCAAAGCGACGAGCATGGGCTGTACAACTTAAGCGGGCTTCGACCGGCGGTGTACACGATCAAGGCCGAGGGGGCTGGCTTTCGGGCAGCGGAAGAAAAGAATGTCGTACTGCAGGTAAGTCAGCAGACCACGATTGATTTCACGTTGCATCCCGTGGGGGTGTTGACGACGATGGAAGTCACCGAGGCTGCGCCTTTGCTGGACACCGAGAGCGCCGCTATCGGCACGGATGTGACTAACGAGTACGTGCGCGACATTCCGCTTTACGGCCGCAACCCGTTTCAGCTGGTCTTTCTGGCGGGCGGCGTGACCGAGACCACCGGCTCCGATCTTGGCTATCCAACCGGCACGAACTTTGTCTCCAACGGCCAGCGAAACGCTACTGCGCAAGTGACGCTCGACGGCAGCCCGATCAGCGCGCCGGAACAGGGCGAGGGAGGCAACTCCAACGTCTACTTCACTCCCTCGGTCGAGATCGTGCAGGAGTTCAAGGTCCAGAACAACAGCTTTTCCGCGGAGTTCGGCAACAACGGTGGCACCATCATGAACATGGTGCTGAAGCAGGGCGGCAACGCGTTTCATGGCAGCGGCTGGTGGTATTTGCAACGTGCAGCAACCGATGCGCGAGATTTCTTCAACTCCGGTCCAAGGCCGGATCACGTGCGCGATCAGTATGGATTCTCTGTGGGCGGTCCGATTATTCACAACAAGACGTTCTTTTTTGTAGATTTTGAAAAAATTCGTCAGCAGGATCCGGTCAATCTGGAGGGGCGGGTTCCCACAGATTTGGAACGCACCGGCGACTTTTCGCAGAGCGCCGCCAACCTGCCCGATCCTTCCAGCCCTCTGACTGCTCAAGCCGGAATCTATGACCCGTGCGCCGGAAACCAGGGAGGCGCACCGTGTCAGCATCTTCAATTTCCCGGTAACGTGATTCCTGCGGACAAGATCGATCCCATCGGACAGGCGATTCTGAATCTGTATCCACACGCTACCGACCCGACGGCAGACTATCCAAACCCCAATTGGCGACAGGTTATTACCAGTGTTGACCCGGGTTGGCAGTTCGACATCAAAATAGATCACCAGATCTCGGCTAACCACAAGATCAACGGACGTTACAGCCGTCATCACGATCAATTCATTGCGCCTACTGTGATTGGCAACGGAAACCAGGGTGATGGGTTAATCGGCACAACCAACGTGCAGAACGGCGGCGCAGAGTACAACTGGTCCATCACTCCAACCGCACTTTTCACGGGCCGCATCAGCGTAGATCGCGTGAACGCCCCGGTTCAGGCCAACAAATACCCCACGCTGAGTGATGTTGGGCTGTCTCCGGACCTGGCCGCAAACGGACTTACGCGCATTCCGGCGATTGGTGTCGATGACCCTTTCCTCTCGCTCTTTACACAATGCTGCGTGGACACCCATTTTGCCCACACACTGGTCAGTTACTCCGCAGGAGTGCAATGGGTTAAAGGACGGCATTCCATTAAAGTGGGAGGCGAGCAGCGCATTTTCTACAATTACTTCTGGCAGCCAGACAATCCCACCGGCATTTTCAACTTCTCGCGCGATGTAACCACGTCGCAGCCGAATCACAGCCTGGGCGACGACGATCACAGACAGGGCAATCCCTTCGCCACAATCCTGCTTGGGTATCCGCACGACGCCTCGCTTCACATCGTTCCCGCAGTGGCGGATAAATCGAAGGAAACCGCTTTTTACGTTCAGGACGATTGGAAGGTCACGCCCAAGCTGACGGTCAACCTGGGCTTGCGCTATGAATGGAGCACTCCCTATAACGAACGCTTCAACCGGCTCCAGTTCAATGACTTCACTGGAGACACGGGGATCAGCATTCCTGTGGCGCGCGATGCTTCTGGACAATTCCCCCAGTTGGGGCAGATCGGGGAAATCCGTGGCACCTCTGTGTTTCCAACTTCCGGCCATCGCAACGCGCCGGTGGATCGAAATAATTTTTCTCCGCGTTTAGGGTTCGCTTATCAGCTCACTAACAACACCGTGTTGCGAGGCGGGGCGGGAATGTTTTACGGCATGAACGTGGCCACCAACTTCCAATACGCCGGTCCTGCATTCGCGAAAACGGCGCAGATGTATTTCAGCAAGGACAATTTCCATACCCAGTACGCGTGCCTGGGTCCTTCGATCACCCAACCCACCTGCACGAGCCCGTTTCCCGCCGGCCTTGCGTCTCCGCAAGGCACTACCTATGGCAAGTTGGCACAGTGGGGCTTTGGTAACTCGAGCGATCTGGACACGGGGACAGCGCGTAACGCGGAGATCTATCAATGGAACCTGGGGGTTCAGCACCTGTTTCCGGGACAGATCGTGGTGGGTGTGGACTATTCCGCGAATCGAAGCACTCACTTACCGTGGGCGGGAGCGGGAGGAATTTCCACGCGCAACCGAAACTTCCTGCCTTCGTCGGTTCGTAACACGCTGGTGGAAACTCTGAATCCCAGCCACGATCCCTCCAGCACCGCCGTAAGCGATTATCTAAATACGGATGTGCCCAATCCGTTCCAGTGCTTCTTCACCACAGGCGCGGCGCTGACAGGCTCATGGTGCCCGGCTAATCCGATCTTCAATGCGGCTGATGTTGCGGATTCGCGTTATGTGGATGGCATGATTCCGCAACAATTGCTGCTCGAACCCTACCCCCAGTTCGATGGCGGGTTCGAGGGGCTGCCTACGCTGAATGCCAACTCCTGGTACCATTCACTGCAAATTCGGTTCCAGAAACGCGCCACCCACTACATCAGCTTCGAAGGCAACTACACTTTCTCCAAGTCCACCGACGATTCTTCCGCCGGACGAAACGCGTGGCTGGGTAACCTTCAGTACGACAATCCGCAAGTGCTCGACAATCTCAGAGCCGAGCATGGCATCAGTTCTAACGACACTCCTCAGCGATTAGTTGCCGCCGTTATTATTGAGCTTCCATTCGGCCGAGACCGCTGGATCGGAGGCGGGATGAACCATGTGCTCGATGGCATCGTGGGTGGCTGGGCGCTGAATACAGTGACCACATTCCAATCGGGTCAGCCCCTGGCTATCTTCGACAGTGCCGGGCTGCTGGCTGATGGCAACCAGCGGCCAGACGTGATCTGCTCTCAACTTTCAAGCGGCTTGAGTTATCGGGACGCGGCGAAGTCGGGAGGGAGTGTACTGAATCAGAATTGTTTTGCCGATCCCGGCGACAATATTCCTGGCAATGCACCGCGACATTTTTCTAATTTACGAGGTGAGGGCATCCGCAACCTGGATGCGTCGCTCTCCAAGGAATTCAAGATCCACGAGGATAAGCTCCTGCAGGTGCGCGCGGAAGTGTTCAATGCCTTCAATCATCAGCGCTTCGCCTTCCCCGATGTAGGGTCGGGAGACGGCGCATTGGGCCAGGTCACTTCGACGACGAACAACTTCCGCAGAATGCAGTTCGGTGCGCGGTTTCAGTTCTAGATATTTTTCTTCCTCGGGAGCCTGATCTCTCTTGTCGCTTGTAAGGGCACCCAAGTTAATCGCGCGAAGATTTTTTCTGAAGGCTGGCGGGGCGGTCACGCCGGCTATTGAGCGGGGCGTTAAGCCTCTGCTGGCGCGCATCCTATACATCCAGGGGGCAGGTTTGAAACGAAAAACTTTATTGGCAATGTTCTTTCTGGTGTGGTTTGCTGTGGGGCTGGCGGCGGCTCCTGATTCGGCGAAACAGGACTGGAGCAACTACGTTCGCATTGGCGCTTACGGGCTGAAGGGCGGCGATGCGGTTGAGATCGTGCGCCGGGCGAAGGAGAGCGGCGTGTTTGGGATTGAGGTCGACAACGACATTCCCGGGCGCTATGAGAGTTTTGTCGATCCCACGGCAAAGTTGAAAGCGATCCATGATGTGGCCGAAGAGGCGCACAAAGCGGGCAACTACGCGTTTGTTTACATTGCGGGGACGGAGTGCATTACCGCGCACGGCGATCAGGTACCGCACACGCTGGCGAAGGATCATCCCGATTGGCTGCAGCGGAAGATTACGGGGGAGCCTGCGATCTTCGGGGGAGGCACGGCGTTTTGGATTCGCAAGGGCGATGAAGATGTGTGGGTGAGTCCGTATGCGCCGGAGTGGCGAAAGCAATATATGGAGCGAGTGCGGCAGATTGCCGGCACGGGGATTGACGGCATCTACATTGATATTCCGTACTGGATGACGCACTTTGAGGGTTGGGAAGATACGTGGGCCAGTTTCGACGACTACACGGTGGCGGCATTCAAGAAGCAGACGGGGTTGGACGCGAAGCATGACGTGAAGATCGGGGACTTTTCCGATCCCGCGTTTCGCCAGTGGGTGACGTTCCGCATTCAGACGTTTACGGATTTTCTGGACGAGATCAGCCACAAGGCGAAGGCGGTCAATCCCAAGATCAAGATCATTCCTGAGATCTATCCTGGCATTGAGGAAGAGGCCGTGCGTGTGGGGGCCGACGTTTACAGCCTGTACGCGGTTACGGATGCGATTGCGCATGAATATGAGTTCGGCAGCGGCGACCATATGGCTTCCGGGCGCAAGCCGGTCGACTGGTTCAACTACCAGGTCGGCATGCATACTTTTCGCGCGTTCGCGCAGGGGCCGAACGGACAGGACAAACCCACGTGGATTCTGAATTATTCATGGGACGGCGACAAGGTTGTGGACAAGCGCGAGGCCATGATGAATCTGGCCATGTCGCAAATCATGGACGGGGCAAATTTCTGGGATGCGCCGGGGCATTCGATGGCCGGATCGAACGACCTGGCGACGCGCAAGAAAATCTTTTCGTGGATTCAGGCGCATGAGAAGACATTTTATTTGCCGCGGTCTCCGATCGATCCGATTGGAGTTTATTTTTCGCCGGAGACTCGGAATTTTTATGCGAAGGACTTCATTGCTTCGTATCGCGGCATTTTGATTTTGTTGATGCAGAAGCATTTGGAGTTTCAGATTGTGACCCCGAGAACGCTGGAGGAGTTTCAGGGAAAGACGCTGGTGTTGCCGGACGTGCGTCTGCTGAATGACAGCGAGAAGGCTGCACTGCAGGCATTCGCTGCGCATGGGAGAGTTGTGATCAGCGGAGCCGACGCCACGGGGCTGGCGAGTTCGCCGAATGTCGTGCGGCTGCCGGATTCTCCGGGCAAGGCTTATGGCGCCATGATGGACAAGGATTTCGAGCGCGCCTCTCCGGATGCCGAGCAGTCGCTCTTCGACAGCCTGCAGGGTTCGAACGCGGTACAGATCAAGGCCGGCACTCTGGTGGCGACATCGATCGCGCGAACGTCCGATGGACACATTAATTGCTACTTCGCTAACTTTACCGGGCTACGCGGAGGAGCGAACCCGGTGCAGACTCCGCAAGAGGGCGTGGAAGTCAGCTTAAAAGGAAAATCGGCGGGAAAGGGTTTTTTCTTGCCATTCATGGGAGAGGTGCAGACCGTAAAGGGAGTTAAGCAGGGAGACGGCGTGACTTTCACGCTGCCGGCGATCTCTAAGGGTGCGGTGTTCTGGTATGAAGATTAGCGGCTAGACGCCCGAGCCTGACTCCCAATTTTTTGTTCTGGAAACGGCTTCGTTCCAGCGGTTGCGGAGGTTGCGTGCCTGGGTGGCGGGCATTTTTGGCTGGAAGCGGCGGTGGTTCGCACTTACGGCTGCGTCCAGCCCTGACTTCCAAAAACCGACGGCCAAGCCAGCGAGGTATGCGGCTCCGAGCGCGGTCGTCTCGGTTACAGCCGGACGAATGACCGGGACACCAAGAATGTCAGATTGAAATTGCATAAGGCTGTCGTTGGCTGCGGCACCGCCATCGACGCGGAGTTCGTGGACGGCGTCGCCGGAATCGAGACGCATGGCATCGAGTAAATCCGCGACTTGATAGGCGATGCTTTCGAGAGCCGCACGGGCCAGGTGAGCGGCGCTGCTGCCGCGCGTAAGACCGAAGATGGAGCCGCGGGCGTAGGAATCCCAATGGGGCGCGCCGAGTCCGACAAAGGCTGGAACAAAATAGACTCCGCCATTGTCGGTCACAGACATAGCCAGCGCCTCAACCTCTTCCGATCGACGAATCAAACCCAATCCGTCGCGCAACCATTGCACGACTGCGCCACCCACGAAAACGCTGCCCTCGAGCGCGTACTCGGTTACGTCTCCTAGTTTCCACGCCACGGTGGTAACCAATCGATTGGCGGACGGCACGGCGCGGCGGCCGGTGTTCTGCAACATGAAGCAGCCGGTGCCGTAGGTGTTCTTGGTCAGGCCCGGGCGAATACATCGTTGTCCAAACAACGCGGCCTGCTGATCGCCGGCCGCGCCTGCGAGAGGAATTCCCTCCAATCCATTTACGCTCGCGTCGCCGTAAATGTCGCTGCACGAACCTACGGTGGGCATCATTGAGAGGGGAACATCAAACAGATCGAGAAGTTCGCGATCCCATGCGCCGGTGTGAATATTGAAAAGCATGGTACGCGAGGCGTTGCTGGCGTCAGTGGAGTGAAGACGGCCGTTTGTCAGCTTCCACAGCAACCAGGTATCCACCGTGCCGAAGGCAAGCTTGCCTGCTTCAGCAAGAGCGCGCGCGCCGGGAACGTTATCCAGCATCCATGAAATTTTTGTGGCGGAGAAGTAGGAATCGATCAGGAGACCGGTGCGCTGCTGGATCAGGGGACCGTGGCCTTCACTGCGCAGGCGCTCGCACAAGTCAGCGGTGCGCCGATCCTGCCAAACGATCGCGTTATATATGGGATTGCCACTCTCGCGATTCCAAACAATCGTGGTCTCGCGCTGATTGGCAATGCCGATGGCAGCGATATCGCGGGGCTGCGCCCCCACCTTACTCAGAGCTTCGAGAGCAACCGTGATTTGAGACGACGCGATCTCCTCGGGATTGTGTTCGACCCATCCGGGCTGGGGGAAGATCTGGGCGAATTCACGTTGAGCGACGGCGCGAACCGACCCGTGCTGATCGAACAAAAGAGCTCGTGAACTGGTAGTGCCCTGATCGAGCGCTAAAACGTATTGCACAGTACCTCCTCGACTCGACTTGCTGGAAACAGCAAACGGCTGAGAGAACGAAATTACGACGGCCGCAAAAAACGTCGAATGCCGAAATCGTAGAGCGCGGCGCCAGCCAAACCTCCGAGCAGCGGGGCGATGATGAGTCCGTTATTGCGAAATCCGGCGAACACGGTAAAGAGCCGCGGTCCGAAGTCTCGCGCCGGATTGATGGCGTACCCGTGCATCCCGCCGAAGCTCATGCCGATAGCGACTACCACCAACCCAATCATCAGAGGCGCAAGATTAGCTCCGGGAGGGACATTGAATTCGTCGGTGATGGCGAAGATGAGAAGAAGCAGTAAGCCGGTTCCGATGAACTGATCCAGAAATCCCGCCTGCATAATGGCAGGAAAAGCTGGAAACGTAGTGAATACGCCGGCGGTGTGCTGCAGTTGAGGATCCATCTGCCGAAACGCCGGCGAATAGTTCCAATAAACCACGGCTGCGGCTGCGAATGCGCCGACAGTCTGGGCGACGATGTACGGCACCACTTTGCGCCAGGAGAAGCCGCGAAAAACGGCGAGAGCCAGAGTGACTGCCGGATTCAGATGCGCTCCCGACACTTTTCCCGCAATGTAAATACCCATCGTCACCGCTAGTCCCCAGCCGAGCGTGATGTTG
>QIAK01000320.1 GCA_003225515.1 Acidobacteriota bacterium
TTTCCAGAGAGTAGCCAGCGGCCATAGTGATAGGGCGTCCAGCCCCAAGGTTCCTGCGAAACCCAGGTCCAACCCCAGTACGGTTCCCAGACCCAGCGACCCTCACGATAAGGCGACCAGCCCCGGCCCACTTTCGGCGACCACACCTGCCCGTAATCTGGCACGTTGACCCAGTGTCCGTAGGAATCTAGATCGTCGCTGCCAACGTAGTAACGGTTCGTGTATTTCCACGATTGAGCGTTGTTGATCAATTGGTCGCGGTCAATGTTCCAGGAATCCCAGCCGTCGATCGCAGGAGCGCCACCGATCACATTTCCCGCTTCGTGATTGGTGCCACGTACGGTCGCACACTGTCCCATGTCCAGGCGGACCCTGCCTTGAGGCGTAGTCATTTCAACTGTTCCCGCGCGCACGATGACTTGCGTCTTAAAACCGCTTACCTCGATGCGGTAAATGCCGTCTTTGGAGGTAGGGTGAATGGCCGCGTTCGGCGTGTCGATCTCAACTTCGGCTTCGGAGTCCTTGAATATCGAGTAGTAGGCAAGGCCCTGCCCGATCTGAACCTGAATCTGATCTCGCTGGTTCTGCACCCGCTCCACAGCTGCGATTTTTGCCTGCGAATTATTGCCGAGACGAAGGATGTTCCCATGGTCGAGTTGCAGCTCGGCCCTGGAATTGTCTGCGGTAGAGATTTTGTCGCCGCTGACCAAGGGCTGATTCAGCGCCGCCTCTGCCCAGTCGCCGGTGTCGCCGCGCTGCGTCGAAACCTGGCTCTGGATAAGGCTTATGCGCGCCACTCCGGGCGGAGTGTCAAGCTGTGCGCTGGAAAGAACAGACAGTAATCCGACCGAAAGGACCGGCCCCAGAAAATTGCTTTTCATGCCACTCACCGGGAAAGCAGGGTTATCGAGGGAGACTTAATTGAACAGCATTGCAGGTTTCTTGCCAGACATGCAGCCCTTACAAGTCCTTTAGTTATATGAACCCGCACCCGGCCCATGTTGCGTCGCTAGGAAGGAACTGGCCTACTTCGGCCATCGGTGGTGGTTTTCGGCCACCGCCCCGCTATTTAAGCCTACTTCATTTGGCGCTTGGCTTTCGCAATGAGCGAGCTTGCCACTTTTTTGAGGTCGGATACTTCGGCGGGTGTGGCGCTGCTCACGTAGGTGCTTACCAGCTTCTCGCAATGGTATCGCACCTGATCGTAGGCTTCGGGATCCTCACCTCGTGTGCTCAACAATTCTTTGAGCCAGTGCTTGCCATAGCCTGCGTGCATGGTCTCATCAGCCCAGTCGAAATCCATGTCGTGTTCGCTTAGGGAGTCGCCGTAGGAGTGGAAGAGTTGGGTACGAGTCGGCTTGTGGCGGATGTTTTTAGTCTCGAAAAAATAGAGCATGCCCAAGCGATAGATCGGATCTTCGCCTGAGCTGCTGCAATAAATATAAGTGCCCAGAGGAATTTCCGCGGGGTTGAGTCCCCACGCCATCAGACGCTCGTAGCCCATCCGGCAGTGGCGCGATTCGTCATACGTCCATCGGGCGGCGTCATGGACCCACTCCCAGGGCAAAATTTCGGCAAAAGCACTCAACATCAGTCCGCCATTTTCAATCGCCCAAACTTCATTCAGGTGGCTGATGGCGGAGCGGAGTTGCAGTTGGAACCCCTCCCCGTAGGGATAGGTCGGATCGACCACATCAGGCCAGTAGAAGCGGCAGGGCCAGAATCGCGAGTCGCGCGCGGGATTGTCGGGTATCGCGTAGGGTTTTGCTCCAGGCAAAGGACCGGCAGCTGTGGCCGACGAAGACGGTCCCACTCCTACTCCACCGATATCCGAAAGGTGTTTTGCCATCGCCTGCTTCCATGCCAGCGTGCTCTCGCGGAATTCTGGGCAAGTGGCTAGCGATGATTCTCCCCATTTTTCGAAAGCGCTGATCTGTTCCGCAATTTCGGAAAGAGCGAGCGACAGAAAACGGTGCGTAGGACCGTCGGCAATAGAATCGGATGCTTCGAGATATTCCTGAAAAGAATCACGCAATGCCGGCAGAAAAACTTCAGCCATGCTTAGCAGAAACGCGGGAACCGATGGCGAGTCCTTGACCGCGCTGAAAACCTCGATCAGTGCGTGGTCTGCACCTTGTTCTTCCATTAGGCGGCTGGGAAAACGAAGCTCGAACACGCGCTTTCGCAATGCATCCGCGGTTTCGGCACTCTGCCAGATGAAACGAGCCAGCCCGGTCTTGATCTCCAAGGGAGCGATAGCCGGAATCCAGCTCGCTTCGCTTACTAAAAGCGCGCGTTCGCAAAAGAAAAAGCGCTTCAGAAGCTGCGCCGTATCAACTCGCATCCAGCGCGCCCTAGCCTGAGCGCTCGACAAGAACTCGGAAGTGTGTGACATGTTTTCCTTTTCTTGGAAAATGTCGAGCAGTTTTACTTTTGCTTCTAACCGGACTATCGACAGCTATGACGGAATCAACCGAGTTTGGACCCCGCCCGATCTTTTATTTTAAGACCTGATTCCGCTCAATGCGAGCTAGAAGAAGTTGCTGAACCCACACGGGCGAGCAGCACGAGAACGAAGCCGCTCAGAAGAGACATAGAGAAATGTCTTCAACCCTGGTCGACAGTATTGGCTGTTATCCAATCTGGAGGCATCAGATCTTGCCGGCGATAGAACTGAAGAACTTCATCTCGCCGTGGCAAGGAAGGAATCACACCCTCCCTGGCAACCGCCATGCCGCCGGTGACGACGGCAAACTGCACGGCAGCCTCAAGACTCTCGCCGCAAGCGAGCGCCATTGCCAGCCCGGCATTGAAGGCGTCTCCAGCGCCCGTCGTGTCGACGGCTGATATGCGCAGCCCAGGAACATGCAGAGCGGACTTTGCGGTCACGATAAGCGCTCCTCTTTCCCCCAGAGTCATGATGACCTGCTTCACTCCCGCGCCAATCAATTCGCGCGCGACGCCTTCCGGTTCGACATCCGCATTCGGACTGAGACCGGCGAGCACTTTGGCCTCACTCTGGTTGGGCGTAAGTATATCGACCATCTGCAGGATGGCAGGGGCTAAAGGCCGGACAGGAGCGGGATTCAGAATCGTAATTGCGCCTCGCTCGCGTCCGCATGCCAGCGCCGCTTCGGCTGCGGCAACTGGAATCTCAAGCTGCGTAAGCAATACCGCGGACCCCTTGAAGGCTCCTTCGCATTGGGCGACTTCGTCGGCAGTTAAGAGCTCATTCGCACCTGGATCGATCGTGATGCAATTGTGTCCGCTCGACCTCTCGACAATAATGAAACCCACTCCCGTAGGCGAGTCGGCGAATTGCTTTATGTAAGAAACGTCAATGCCCTCGTCGCGATATAGGTCCATTGCCATTTGCCCGAAAGGGTCTGTTCCAATCCTCGCGACGAAGCTGACCTTCGCGCCCAGCCGGGCGCAGGCCACAGCCTGATTGGAACCCTTCCCGCCATAGTCCACGCGATAGCCGGTCCCCAAAAGCGTTTCGCCGAGCGTTGGAATGCGCTCAACTTTCATCGTCAGCCCAGTAGCGTAGCTGCCCACAACCGTAATTCGAGGAGCGCTCAACGAAAGGCCTCCGGAGCAGGTTTGTGACGAGTCGGTAATCCTATCACGTGGGCGAGACTGAACTCGTGGGACTGAAAGGCGGTAGACCCTTGCTTTGATGCACCTGCAGGGCAGCCGCTTTTCTTTTGCTGACGGGTTATCCGTCTTGGAAATAATGAAGATATTGGCTTCGTTTCGTAAAAAAAAGCCATTTTTCTGGTTGGCCTTCCCTCCTTCATCGGGTCAAGGCTCCAGCATTGAGGCTGGATTCGATTGCGTTCGCGAACCTTCGACAGCAGGTGTTACCCCCCGATGGCTGGCGATGTCAGTCGTGCGGCACGATGTCGAACCTGGGAGTCCATCACAAACAGTTTCGTAGCCACTCTGGCCGCGACTCCGAAGAGAACCTAATCACGCTTCTTCCGATCCGTCTGTTTCACCAAGCTCAACTCTGTCTGTAGTGGGGCCGGACACAATTCCATCTTCCTCTTGAGCGCTTTGCCCTTCCTGAGCGATTTGCTGTTCCAGGATTGTTATGCGGGCTTCTAGATCGGCAGTCGGGATAATGCGCTGCAATGAATTAGACAACTGTGCAAAAGCGCTAGCCTCGCGCGCCCCCAATTCTCCCGAGAGCAGTAATCGCATGGCCTTCCCGTTCATTCTGCGGAGGTCGGCGG
>QIAK01000321.1 GCA_003225515.1 Acidobacteriota bacterium
GACTACGTTCGCGTGCTGTGCGCTGGACGTGTGTTTCCACGGAAGCTGCTTTCGACTTGCGAACGGGAACGTAACACCGATCGCTGGCTGCAGTCAATCCTCAGCTTACCCGAAACACTTTTCGAGCAAACTCATCATGCGATTTCTAAGTCGAAACGGGGCGCTCACCTGAAATGGTTTGCCGAGGAAGCGGAGTTGCGGCTGCGTAATATTCGGAGCACCGTGAGTGAATATGCGCCGTGGTCGTCGTTAGAGTTTGCGGGTTTACGCGACGACGTTAACATCAACACTAAATTGCTGGACAGCATTGCGCTGCAGCAGTTGCCCCAGTTCATCGATCATCTGGTGCGACAGATTGATTGGGTGCTGCAGTCCCAGACTAAAGAACAGAATATTTTGTATATCCGGCTTCGCGATCAGCTGGTGAAGGCAAAATCAAGCGCGGAGAGGTTGGTTGCGGATCTTCGAACCATCGCAAATACAGCTTACCAGCTTGCCGAGGCAATGGATTTCGAAATATTGCTGAACCCCCGCCGCAAACTGCTCTCCGTAGGTTTTGATGTCGAAACCCGCAGGCTTCAGTCCGCCTGTTACGACTTGCTCGGCAGCGAGTCCCGCACCGCTGCCTTTGTGGCCATTGCGAAAGAAGACATCCCGCAAGAAAGCTGGTTCCTGCTGGGCCGCGCCCATACCCTGGATGAGGGACGTCCGGTTCTGCTCTCATGGACTGGAACGATGTTCGAATATTTAATGCCTTCGCTCTGGATGCGCACTTATCCCAACACGCTATTGGAGCGGTCCCGATCGGCGGCCGTGCGTTCCCAACAGACTTACGCGGCGCGCAAAGGAGCTCCGTGGGGCATTTCCGAATGCGCCTATTACAAATTAGACGAGGCGGGAAATTACCAGTACTACGCCTTCGGACTTCCGCACCTCGCCTTGCGGACGCAATTGAATGCACTTGTCATATCCCCGTATTCCACATTTCTTGCGCTGAATACGGATCCCGCGGGAGCGCTGCAGAATCTGCACAAGATGGTTGAACTAGGATGGTTTGGCAGCCATGGCTTCTATGAAGCGGCGGATTTCACTTCTGCGAAGCGCAAGTTCTGGCGTGGCCGTCCCCAACTGGTGAAGTGCTGGATGGCCCATCATCAAGGCATGAGTTTTCTGGCGCTGGCCAATTTCCTGAATGACAATATCGTGCAGAAATGGTTTCACGCCGAGCGCCGCGTGCAGGCAACCGAACTACTGCTGCATGAAAAGCCGGTGGCGCACGTACGGCGTAAAGATGTGCCGCGAAGGCTGATAGCGGCATGACTTGCGTCCCGGAGATGCCTCATTTCGCGTGCAGAACCCCGGCGAAAATCATAAGCAGGTTCCAGACGACGATTCCTATGTACAGAAGGTTGACGATCCACAGGCGTTTGCGAATCCCCATCGCGATCACCACCGCAATCACTTTGCTGATGAGTACGCCGCGAACATAACCGAATACCATCGTCAGGCGCGCGACTAATGGATTCACCTCGATCGCGCCTGTATGGAAGGCATACAAGGTAGTCAGCAGATCTAGCACCTGCAGCCCTATAAAAGTCCACCGCGAGAGCAAGATTCGCCGGACTGTTTCGTTCTGCGAGTTTTCGAGGGCAGTAGGTTCCGATGAGGGCGAAGCCATAGATTCTCAGTTTACTTGAAACGCTGAACCGCGAATGGCATCATGCCGTTTTGAGGTGGAATGCTCGGTGGAGGAGTTCATTCACCGCTGGGCACTGCACCTTCCGGAATGCTATCAAGCAGGCTGTTCAGAAGCTCGCTCAGGCAAACTTCGGCAGTTATCTTTGTCATCCTCGGGCGGAGCAAAGGCCACGCCGGTCCGCGCCAATCGCCGCGTGTTCAGTTCAACCGCCGGATTCTGAAGGTCTCCAGTGTATGAATTTGTATACAGGCTTGGCGCATCCTTGATCACAGTTGCTCTCATTTCTAGCGCACGTGCAAAAATCTGCAATCTGCAGTTCTGAGCGGAACATCGCGTAACCCCTCTTTTTTCTTCGTTCCTGGCGCCGGTCACGCGTTGATTGCTGTTTCCGCAGGTCTGGCCTAATTCGTGCATCGTACGATCCTCCCCCCTGGAGCGTGCCGCCAGTGTTCCCAGGCTCGACCGCACTGGCTTGCCCTTGTAAGAATTCCGCCCTATCGGCGGAGCCACGCCCCTGAAGACCCCACAACCCAAGACGCGTCTGGCCGATTTTCGCACGTAGTGGAGTGTACAAATGAAACGCGCGCCCAAGTCACTCTGGATTCTTGTCTCCCTTCTCTGCTTTGCCGCACTTCTAAAAGCCAACCTGCCGCGAACCTCGATTGGAAGCTGGACCGCGGCCAGCAGCCTTTCCCAGGCGCGGTCAAACGCATCCGCCGCTCTGCTTTCCGACGGCCGCATTCTGATCGCCGGCGGCGACAGCGGCAGCGGCCCGCTGACCTTGGCTGAGTCTTTCGGAAGTGACGGGACGGTTTCCTCGGCGGCCGCAATGAATGTGGCGCGCAGCCGGCACTTTGCAGTGGTCTTGAACGATGGGCGCGTGCTGGTTGGAGGAGGCACAACCACGGGCGGCGGGGCCATCAATACTGCAGAAATTTACGATCCTTTGGCAAATTCCTGGTCACAGATTAATACCCTGACGCAGGCGCGCGCGAGTGCAACTGCTGCCCTGCTGCAGGATGGGCGTGTCGTAATTGCTGGCGGCGACAATGCCGGTGTTCCCAACAACAGCCTTGAAATTTACGATCCTTCGAGCGGCAACTTCAGCTTTGCCGGGACGCTTTCAGCCTCGCGCACCCAGCATGCTATGGCTGTGCTGCAGGATGGCCGCGTCCTTATTGTGGGCGGATTCGATGGAACCAACCCTCTGGCTTCGTCCGACATTTTTGATCCCGCTTCCGGCAGCGTCAGCGCCGGCCCGAATCTTGCGACCGCGCGCTATGCGCAGTCGGCAACCACGCTGCTCAACGGAGACGTCGCAGTAATCGGCGGAGCCGGCACGGGCAACAATGGCACCGTAGATTTGGCGTCGGTAGAAATTTTCGACCCCACAGCCAATGCGTTCACCACAGCCAGCGCCACGCTGACCACCGCACGCGAAGGCCATCAGGCATTTGTGCTGCCCAGGAATAATAGCGTTCTGATCGTTGGGGGGACATCGAGCGGGACAAGCGTCGCCGCCTCCGAACTGTTCACCCCGCAAGTGAATTCCACAAGCGGCGCCTGGACCTACGCCGCAGCCACAACCGGTTCCAATGTCACGGCCCGCAGCGCCGCGACGGGAAGCGCCATGCAGCAGGACGGCCTCCTGCTGGCCGCCGGTGGAACGGATGCATCCGGCAATACTCTCGACAGCACCGAACTGTACGCGTTTCCCACCGTAAAGACAGATCAGTCCGATTATCCTCCCGGCACCACGGTCAACATTACCGGCGCCGGCTTCACGCCCGGCGAAACGGTGAACATCACGATGATCGAGTCACCGCTGATCGACACACATGGACCCTATACAGTCACCGCGGATCAGAACGGAAATATTGCTGACAGCAGCTTTACGACAGATTCGCACGACTTGAGCGTGCGGTTTTGGTTGAGTGCGGTTGGAAGCACGTCAGGAATACAAGCCCAGAATACGTTCACGGATAACAATATTACGGTTTTATCTGCGCCGAGTGGCGTGACCTTCAGCGTGACTTGGACCGGGTTCGTCTCTGCCGGTTGCACCGGGACTATTCAGGGCGGCCCCACGACCGTACCCGGCATTAGCTCGTCAGGTGGCTCGGCATTGGTAACCCGGGATCTCTGCAACTCCAGGCTGCTTCTCTTTCTGACCAGGGCGGGGCATTTGTCAATTGGACCTTCACATCGACAACGCTACCGACACAGACGATTTGCGTCGCAAATCCAAGCGGTACCTATACTGCAACCTACTCGACGAACGCAACAGCCCCGACGGTGACCAGCGTCTCGCCAACTTCCGGAGATTTGAACACCACTGAAAACGTAACCATCACCGGGACAAATTTTGTTGCGAAAAGCATCGTGAGCTTTGGCTCGAACATCACGGTTAACACTACAACGGTAAATAGCAGCACACAGATCGTCGCGAACATTACGATCGGATCTGGCTCCGCCATTGGCGCTCGCAATGTGACGGTCACCAACCCCGGCTCCGGTGGAAGCAATGCGACAGGAACGCTCACCAACGGATTCACAGTCAACAAGCGGACGACTTCAACTTCGGTCAACTGCCTACCTGCTTCTGTCAACGTGAACAGCACGACTACCTGTACTGCCTCAGTCACCGACAACGATACGAGCACTACCATTACTCCAACCGGCAGCGTGACCTTCGGAAGCAGCCAGAGTGGCACGTTTAGCTTATCCGGTAGCTGCACGCTTGCCGGCAGCGGCGCAACGGCCAGCTGTTCAGTCTCGTATACGCCAACAGCTTTTGGAGGCGGCACTCATGTCATCACCGGCTCATACGGCGGCGATACTACGCATGGGACCAGCAGCGGACCTTTCAATCTGACGTTAAAAAATCCCGCGACAACGACGACCCTAAGCTCGTCAGCCAATCCGTCAACCTACGGGGCTTCGCCCACGTTTACGGCGAAGGTCGCTCCGGCAACAGGATCGATTGTGCCCACGGGGACAGTGCAGTTCCAGATTGATGGGACGAGTGTGGGCTCGGCGGTGGCAATTTCTGCCTGCAGTCCTAGCCCGGACGCCTGTGCCACGTTCACACCTACTGCGGCACAACTGCCTGTAACGGGATCGCCGCACTCCATAACCGCGGTTTACAGCGGTGATGCGACGTTCACTGGCAGCACCTCCTCGACTTCGCAGACCGTGAACCCAGTAACCCTGACCTACACGGCGAACCTCGCTAGCCGAGCCTATGGCGTCAGCAACCCAGTCTTCAGCGGAACGGTCACGGGCTTCGCACCTGGCGATACTCAGGCTTCGGCGACTACCGGCACTTTGAGCTTCACCAGTCCCGCGATTGCCAGCAGCAATGTCGGCAGCTATGCCATCAACGGCTCCGGACTGACAGCCAACAACGGCAACTACACGTTCGTTCAGGCGGCTAGCAAC
>QIAK01000322.1 GCA_003225515.1 Acidobacteriota bacterium
CATTGGGATGCTGGCGTTCATCCTGCCGATTCCCGTGGCCTACCACTTGCCGACTGTTCTGCTATCACTGTTTGCGGCCATTCTCGCGTCGGTGATTGCGCTGTATATGGTGAGCCGACAGAAAATGGGTGTATCCCGAGCGGTCGCCGGAAGTGTCCTGATGGGTGCGGGTATTGCGAGCATGCATTACATCGGCATGGCCGCCATGCGCTTACCGGCCATATGCCAATTTAATTCCTTTCTGGTCATCCTGTCCGTCGGGTTCGCGGTTCTGATTTCTCTCGCCGCCCTGTGGATTGCATTTCATTTCCGAGACGAGAAGACGGGGACCGGCTGGGAAAAGTTAGCCGGAGCCGCCGTGATGGGTGCTGGGATCTCGGTTATGCATTACACCGGGATGACCGCCGCGAGTTTCATGCCCTCAGGCATGCCAGCGGACCTGTCTCACGCTGTAAGCATCTCTACACTTGGCACCGCCGGCATTGCCGCCGTCACTTTTATCATCCTCGGGCTGGCTCTGCTGACATCTTGGATGGATAGGCGATTCGCTGCCCAGACCTTGGAACTGCAGGAAGAAAAGCTGCAGCGAAGCGAGGCGTACCTCGCGGAGGCGCAGAAGCTCACCCACACCGGGAGTTGGGCCTCGCGGCTGGCGGGAGACGTGGCCGTACATCTCTCCGAAGAATGGTACCGCATATATGGCTTCGATCCGGAAGCGGGCCTGTCGATTTGGAAGGAACGGCTGCAGCGCATTCATCCGGAGGATCGGGTCAAATGGCAAGAGGCAACCGATGGAGCGATTGGCAAAAAGTCGGATTACGAAGTGGAAGTGCGACTTCTTCTTCCGGGCGGCACGGTCAAGTACATCCACACCGTCGGCCATCCTGTTTTGAATTCAGCCGGGGAGCTAGTGGAATTCGTGGGCAGCTCGATGGATGTCACCGAGCGCAAGCAAGCCGAGCAGAAATTCCGTGGGCTTCTGGAATCCGCTCCGGATGCGATGATCGTGATGAATCGGCAAGGTAAGATCGTATTGGTCAATGCACAAGTGGAGCGGCTATTTGGGTACCAGCGGGAAGAACTCTTGGGCCAGGAGATCGAAATGTTGGTGCCGGAACGATTTCGGGGCCGACACCCCAAACACCGCACGGGGTTCTTCGCCCAGCCTCGGGTGCGGCCGATGGGTGCGGGTCTGCAGCTGCATGGACGGCGAAAAGACGGGACGGAGTTTTCCGTCGAGATAAGTCTCAGTCCCCTTGAGACGGAGGAGGGCACGCTTGTCTCCGGTGCCGTTCGCGACATCACCGAGCGCAAGCAGGCGGAAGAAGCGCTGCGGCGGAGCGAGGGTTATCTGGCGGAAGCGCAGAGGCTCAGCCGAACGGGCAGTTGGGCCTGGCGATCGGCCGGAGACACTGCCTTGCATTTGTCCGAGGAATGGTATCGCATATACGGCTTCGATCCAGAAGTGGGCATGCCGGCTTGGGAA
Organism: Acidobacteriota bacterium; assembly: GCA_003225515.1. Taxonomy (GTDB): domain Bacteria; phylum Acidobacteriota; class Terriglobia; order Terriglobales; family Acidobacteriaceae; genus Sulfotelmatobacter. The sequence continues at coordinate 1,487 of QIAK01000322.1, forward strand.
CAACTGCTGGAGCGTATTCACCCGGATGACCGAGCCAAGTGGCAACGGACCCTCGATCGAGCAATCCGTGAAAGATCCGAGTACCAAGTGGAATTCCGAATCCTACTTCCGGACGGGACGGTCAAATACGTCCACGCGGTCGGCCATCCGGTCTTTAACGCCGCCGGAGATTTGGTGGAATTCGTAGGCAGCTCGATGGACATCACAGAACGGAAGCGGGCGGAAGAGGCTCTGAGCCGGGCGCAGGCCGACCTCGCCCACATCAACCGCGTGAGCATGATGGGGGAATTGGCCGCGTCCATGGCGCATGAGCTCAAGCAACCGATCGCTGCTGCCCTAACAAACGCCAACACCTGCATGCGGTGGCTCCGGCGGGATACGCCTGATGTCGCTGAGGGTTGCGAAGCGGCATTAAGAATGATCAATGACGCAACGCGCGCCGCCGAGGTGATCGACCGGGTACGATCGCTTTACAGGCGAGACACATCAGACCGGGAGCTGCTTGATGTGAACGGAATTATTCGAGAAATGATTGTTCTGCTGCGCGACAAGGCGGATCGGAATTCCATTTCAATCTGCACCGAGCTTGACTCAGGGCTTCCTCGGATCACGGCGGATCGCGTACAGCTGCAGCAGGTCTTGATGAACCTGATCCTCAACGGCATCGAGGCGATGACTGATGCGAAGGGGGAACTGACTATTACCTCGAAGAGGACCGCGGATGCTCAACTGCTTGTTTCGGTGAGTGATTCGGGCGTCGGCCTCCCGGTAGGAGCAGTCGATCGCATATTTGATGCCTTCTTCACCACCAAAGAGCAGGGTACCGGCATGGGGCTGTCCATCAGTCGAAGGATTATCGAGTCACACGGAGGCTCTTTGCGGGCGTGTGCTAATCCGGGACGTGGCGCGACATTTCAATTCACACTACCTACTGACGTGGCGGCGTCCTCCCCATCGGCCGCGTAACATTGAGCTACTGTGTGGCTTATCTTGAAGCAGTCGCTTCTTCTGCCCAGGCACAAACTGCTTTCTTTTCCTTTTCGGTAAGTCTCGCCTCTGGATGCATCGCGGTGTACTGCCACGGTGGCATCCTGCCGGTCAATATAAGTCCGCACATGGATTCCAATTTGTCTTGCCTTTGCCATTGCGAATAGGTGTCCCACTCCGAGAAATTAAACTTTTCTCTGCCTTCCCGCACGTGTTGCGCAATCCACCAAGACACTGGTGGAACGCGGCTGTACCAAGGCCACTCAGTGTGATTGGAGTGGCAGTTCCCACAAGCCCGCACCACGACCTGCCAAGGTTCTACATTCAATGACATTGGCAGTCCCATTGTTTTGGGTTCCTTCGAAACCCAACGCTCGGTTCCCACTTGTCCAATAATCAGGGCTGAAGTTGCCAACGCAAGCATTAATTTCGGCGTCTTTATCACCTGTTTTTTCCGTGACCCGACAAGATTGGACTCGATGCAATTGTGATGCCCTTCGCAAGCCAAGAGCCTTGAAGTGTCGAGAGAAATAACGACCTTGGATTGTGTCTGCCGAACGACCATCACTACCATTGCATCCTTCAATGTTGCGTCACGGATAAAAGTTGACCGGGCCGGCACGATCGAGTCCACACCGTCCGCATTTCGACACAGATCTGTCGACAGGGGGTCAGGCGGGTAAATGCTATCCGTTCGACGAGCAAGCAAGCGAGTTGCACATGGTCTCGTAAGTGCATTCCGGGTGGAGAGGCAGCTTATGCGTACCAGAATCTCGGACCGCGCTATCGCCACAATCCAGGTCATTGGCTGGGCGGGAATCATGATCGTGATGGGGATGTTCATAACTGTCATCGGGGCAAGCATTTCCGAATGCCTGGCAAATCCACGCTGAGTCGGCGTTCGAACTCTAAAGTGGTGCCGCGCCAGCACAGTGCTGTAAGCCCTCAGCGGCCATCTCGCCAACCGAGCGCGATCGCAGTTTGGAAGACTCGAAGTAGTGCAACCACGCTTTCAGACATCTGGACTCGTAACTTATCTCTGTATCAACAGCGCAACGTTATCAACCCGTGAGAAAACCGTGTCTGGAACACTGTGGTACTTGGCATGCACAGAGGGGATCACCGCAAAACACCGCGAACACGAAGTAGCAGTAAGGAGGAACCGTGAGTCGTATGAATTGTTCGGAAAGACTCTCATTGCTCTCGACGGCGGGTTTAACTGGGCTCGCTATGCTAATGGCAGCCCCTGGTGCGTCAGCACAGTCAGCACAGTCAGCACAGCATGCGCCAGCACCGTCACTCAATTTTCAACTTCCAGCCGGTTATCAGATTCCGCCACCCGATGTGCCATGCATATTGCCAGGCCAGAGACTTAACCTGCAATGTGTCATTGCAA
>QIAK01000323.1:0-2378 GCA_003225515.1 Acidobacteriota bacterium
AAAGCGAGCAGAAAGACGCCGGCGGAAAGGGATGCCAGCGCGATGAGGCCTACGTCGATCATGCGATGAATCTGTTGGCGGCTGCGGCAGTGTTCACACGCGGAGAGATGGCTTTCGTAGTCGCTGCACATTTCCGGCGCCAGGCCGGAAATATCGTAGCGCCAGCCCGCCAGAATCTTGCCAACGATTGGATCAACGCACTGCTGACTCATGGGGTACGCCAAATAGGGGCCCCGTCTACAGCCGAATCGGCTCCATCGCCTCGGTCTGCGACGCCAGAAGCACGCGGTTCTGAAATAACCCGCCCCGCGCGGCCAGAGCTTTTTCTGCCTCTCTCCGGGCTATTTCCGGATGATTGTTCTGCTCAGACAGATGCGCCAGCACAACAAACGTTGCATTATTATCATAGTCGTTCGTAAAGAAATCGGCGAGCGCAAGGTTCGACAGGTGCCCTACCCGGCTCATTACACGCTGTTTCACCGACCACGGATACGGCCCCACCCGCAGCATTTCCAGATCGTGATTTGATTCCATGATCAGTACATCGCAGCCCCGCAAGTGGTCGCGTACGCTGACCGGCAAGTAGCCCAGGTCGGTGGCGACCCCGATCTTGATACCCTCCGCTCGGAAAGTGAATCCCACGGGATCGGCGGCATCGTGCGGAATCGTGAAGGGCTTGACTTCGATATCGCCTACCTGGAATCTGTGGCCCGCCTCGAACTGCTCGAATTTTCCCAGCCGGGGACGCTCGCCGTCAGCATTGCGCATGGCCCGGGCCCATGCCTGGTGTGTTCCCCCGGTCATGAATACGGGGATGCACAGCTTCTTTGCCAGGACGGCCAGTCCAGAAACGTGATCACAATGCTCATGCGTGATGACAATGGCAGAGAGCGAATGCGGATCGTCTCCCAGTGACTTCATGCGTTTGAAGGTTTCGCGGCATGAAATTCCGGCATCCACCAGAATCTTGGTGCAAGCGCTGGCCACCACAGCGCAATTGCCGCGGCTTCCACTGGACAGCATGGATACGCTTACACCCATGCTGGGAGGCCCATGCTTTGAGGGCCCAGGCTGCGCAGACTCATGTCCGCAGCATACGCGTCCATCCTGTGGAATCGGTAGTACTTTCTGGTTACCTGATACTTAAGGGCGGACGTCGCGCAGCATTGGCAAGCTTCTTGCCGCCATTCATCGCAAAAATTGAAAAACCTGCAATTTTCGGCGGCGCGACGTCAGATTATGAACACTCCTATTTCAGTCCCACTCCGTAGTAATACGTGTAGGGAGCGTATCCCGCAACGGGAAGAGCGGTCTGAAAACTAGAGAAGATGACCGCATTATTTTGGAAGGATACAAACACATCCTGCTGCACGCCGCCGGTCGACATGCGAAAAGTAAACATGCCATACAGCGGATCGGGCAGCTTGCTTTGCGTGCCATCGTACAAGTACGACGTATCCGCAACCGCGGCCAGTGTGCCCGTCGCCAGCGTGTTGCCCGAGCCATCGGAGATACTCATCGACCCGTCGGCGCCTACGGTGACCGTTCCTTTCCCCTCGGTTGCTGTGCCCACTTCAACGTTCCCCTGGCCTGTGGTAGCGCCCGCCTTCTCGTAGAAGATGGCAGTATAGGCTCCGGCCTGGGCCGCATTGAATGTCTTCGAAGTGGTTTTTGGCAGCCCCAGCACGGTGCCGTTGCCCGTGTCTACGGCAAAGAAACCATTCTCGGTGCCGAAAACGTAATCCGCGCCCTGGCTCTCGTTTATGGTGAAGAAGTTTCCCGAAGCGTCTTCTGTAATGCTGGTTGCAGAAATACTGGCTCCCCCAAACAGACTTGAACTGAAGACTCCGAAAGGCCAGTAGCCATTGTGCTGGATGTTGCCTTGTATATCGACCACGATCGTTCCCAGTTCGATGCCGCCGCTTGAGGTACGGAACTGGAGGTAGTTGAAGCTCCGCCCGGCAAAGGTGTTGATGGTCGCGGCTGCGCTCTCAACAGCGGTAATCAGTGCGGGCGTGTTATGGTTCGGCCCGGCTTTTGCGGTTTCGACCATCAGCACAAAACCCGGAACCTCGTACGCCGCCAGCAGGTTGCCATTGGGATCGCTGACGGTGTAAGTGCCGTCTCCATTTACGGTGTAGGGCACCGTGCCGGTATCGCCATTGGTGTAGTTCTGGTACGTAATGGTGAGCGCCGTCGAGTCGATGGAAATAGTTAAGAAGTCACCAACCGAAGCAGTACCGTTGTAAGCGCGCACGGCTTTTTGAGTGGGGCTAACCTTGGTAGCACTATTACAGCCGGCTAATAAAACGATCGCGGCCAGTGCGGTAAGCCTTGCAGTTGTTACTGCCGTTCCGATTCCAGTTCTCATTCCAGTT
>QIAK01000323.1:2514-6484 GCA_003225515.1 Acidobacteriota bacterium
ACGGTCTGCCGCTACTTTCCTTGTCGCAAATTGTTTATCACGCTGCGCATCAGCGAACCTCCGTAAGCGCCTGCAATGCCGGGAAAGAATGCGAGGAATGATCCATAAATTTGCGCACGCGTCGGCTTCACCGTAAGCACGACGTAAGCGGCAAGCTCGGTGAGCGGAATGAACGCTCCCACCATCAGCACCCACCGCCATGGCCAGCGTGGACGCAGCATACCCAGCATCATGCAGCTGGCCAACACCAGAAGTGCGGTGAACAGCAGATCGTTGATCGCGACATCGGCCCATCCCGTGCCAATTCCACAAAGCGCCGCCAGTGCGTAGAACCAGACTTCGCTTGCAGAACTTGCCGAACTCGCAACTCCTTCGGAAGTCTTCATTCAAAATGGTCAATCTGAAATCTGAAATCGAATTTAAAATCTAAAATCCAAGCTCCTCAGTATTTGTAAAACCCTCTCCCGCTCTTCTTTCCCAGCCACCCCGCATCCACCATCTTGATGAGCAGCGGACACGGCCGGTACTTCGGATCCCCCATGCCATCGTGCAGCACGCGCATAATGTCAAGGCAGACGTCGAGACCGATAAAATCGGCCAGCGTGAGCGGGCCCATGGGATGTGCCATCCCCAGCTTAAAGACTTCGTCCACCGCTTCAGCCGTGGCTACGCCTTCCATGACCGCAAACATGGCTTCGTTCAGCAGCGGCATTAGCACTCGGTTGGAGACGAAGCCGGGAGCGTCATTCACCTCGACGGGAGTTTTCTCCAGCTTCCGCGATAAGTCCCGCACCGCGGTAAAACTTTCGTGCGAAGTGGCCAGTCCGCGAATCACTTCCACTAGTTTCATGACCGGCACCGGATTGAAAAAATGCATCCCGATGACCTTCTCCGGCCGCTTGGTCAGCGCCGCCAGTTTGGTAATGGAAATTGAAGACGTGTTGGACGCAAGAATGATTTCCGGCCGCGTGACACGATCGAGATCGCGAAAGATTTCCGTCTTGATCTCGGAGCGCTCCGTAGCGGCCTCAATCACGAAATCGCAATCCGCAAGCTGGGCGCGTTCCGTAACTCCTTGAATGCGCGCCAGCGCCGAATTCTTGTCGTCGGCAGTGATCTTATTTTTCGAGACTTCGCGATCCAGGTTTTTGGTAATCGTTCCCAGCGCGCGATCGAGAAAACGCTGTTCCACATCGCACAGCACGACGTTGTATCCGCTGCGCGCGAACACGTGAGCGATGCCGTTGCCCATCGTGCCCGCACCGACCACTCCTACCCGCTGAATGTCCATAGGGCTTTCCTCGACGAAAACGTTTGAGTCTACCACCTCGTTACACGTTGGCTTAGCAGAACGAAGGCTTGCCCCGGTTCCGGCAGAACACGGCGTGCCCCAAAAAGTTGCGTCTGCCGAACAACTATAAAGTCCCATCAGCCGACGGCACTGGACATCGCGGCGGCAACTCGGACGCATCCGATCTCATATACGAATTGATGCGCCCCTTCGGTGACAGAGGTGACTATAATGCACAGCACAATTTGGCGTTGGATGAGAATGGCGACCCTGACGACGGCTCTTGGCGTTGCCATGGGCAGCCTCGCCTGGGGTCAGGAATACGGACGGTACGACGATCACGATTCCTACAACCGTTACGACGAGGCCCGAGATCGGGGTTTTCGCCGTGGCTATGATGACGGCCAGCGCACCGGACAGTATGATGCCCAGCGCGGCCGCCGCTTCAAATTCAAGAACGATGACTGGGAAGACTCCCGCGGTTACGAGCACTGGATGGGTGGAAAAGGTGACTACAAGCAGGCCTATCGCGAGGGCTACGAGCGCGGATATCGCCGAGGCTACGGCTATTACGGTGACCGCCGCGATCGTGACGACTACCGTGGGCGCGATCGCGACGACTGGCGCTGACCCTAAAAGATGCCGTCGAGTACCCCCATCTTAACTCCGCGAAATTTGCGGAGTTAGGATGGGGTTCTTCCTTGGTCCCCTCCAACCCTGCATCTTTAAGCGGTGTAAACTAATCAAAGTATTAGCGCAATCATCCACTCGCCGAAAGGATTCCCCCATGGCAACGCTCGAAGCCCCCGTCCGACCGCGCACGACAACGCATCAGGGTCCGTTTGTGACCGAGCCTTTTTTTGATTTCCGCAATGAAGAGAACGCCCGGCGCATGCGCGCAGCTATCGCAAAAGTTCGTGGGCAACTGGGACGCGAATACGATTTGATCATTGGCGGCAAGCACGTCAAGACCGGCGACAAGATCAAGTCCCTGAATCCCTCGCAGCCGTCGCAGATTGTCGGCATACACCAGAAGGCCGGCAAAGAGCATGTCGAACCCGCCATGAAGGCCGCGGTCGAAGCTTTTCAATCCTGGAGTCGCACCACCGTCGAAGAGCGCGCCAGCCTGCTGTTCCGCGCAGCCGACCTGATGCGCCAGCGCAAAATGGAATACATGGCGTGGCTGGTTTTTGAAGTCTCGAAGAACTGGGCTGAGGCCGACGCCGACATTTCCGAGACCATCGATTTCTGCGAGTTCTACGCGCGCGAGGCTTTGCGCTTTGCGAAAGCCCAGACGCCGGTGCAGTTGCCGGGTGAGCGCGATACGCTGACCTATATTCCGCTCGGCGTGGGCGCTGTGATTCCTCCATGGAATTTTCCCTGCGCCATCATGGCGGGCATGACGCTGGCATCGATCGTCAGCGGCAATACGGTGATTCTGAAACCATCCAGCGACTCACCCACGATAGCGGCGAAGTTTGTCGAACTGCTCGAAGAATGCGGAATCCCGGAAGGCGTGGTGAATTTCTGTCCCGGCGCCGGAGCCAGCTTCGGAGACGCGGTGGTCGCGCATCCTAAGACGCGTTACATCGCGTTCACCGGATCGCGCGAAGTCGGACTGCACATCAATCAGGTTGCGGCCACGCAAGCTCCCGGCCAGATCTGGATCAAGCGCACCATTCTTGAAATGGGCGGCAAAGACGCGATCATCGTCGATGCCGATGCCGATATCGATTCCGCCGTAGAAGGTGTGGCGCAAGCTGCCTTTGGATTTCAGGGACAAAAATGTTCGGCCTGCTCGCGCGCCATCGTGGATGAGCGCGTCTACGACAAATTCCTGGAACAGCTCAAGGCGCGCGTCGAAAAAATTCAAATCGGCGATGTCACCGAAAACGCTGCTATGGGCGCGGTGATCAACGAAGGCTCGATGAAGACGATTCTTGGATACATTGAGCAGGGAAAGAAAGATGGGCGGCTCCTCACCGGCGGCGAACGCGCGACGGATGCTGGCGAAGGCTATTTCATCCAGCCGACAGTATTTGCCGACATTCCGCCGAAGTCGAAGCTGGAACAAGAAGAAATCTTCGGGCCGGTGCTGGCGGTGATTAAAGCGCGCGGCTTCGACCACGCACTCGAAATCGCCAACGACACGGAGTTCGGCCTGACCGGTGCCGTTTACACGAAGTCACGGGATAAGATCGACCGCGCCATCCAGGAGTTCCACGTCGGCAACCTATACATTAATCGCAAATGCACCGGCGCCATGGTAGGCGCGCATCCCTTCGGAGGCTTCAACATGTCAGGCACGGATTCGAAATCGGGCGGCCCGGATTATCTCTATCTGTTTACGCAGGCGAAGTCCGTCGGAGAAAAGCTTTTGTAGCGGCGCGGCAGTCGTGGCGGTGTCTCGCTGCCACCTCGAAGGCCAGATGCCCTCGCGACACAGTCAAGATGCCGGAGCTACCGTCGAAATAAAGGCCGCCCGTAGTCAGGCGGCCTTCGTGCCTGTGGTTCGGCCATCACTGAGCGGCAACACCCGGAAATGCGAACACGACTCCGTTTGTGTATGCACCTCCGAATTGCGCCGTGCCCAGCAGATTCCCCTTCGAATCGATAATCAGAGGCGTACCTGGAAAGCCTCCGTCGCCGCCGTTGGTGAACCAATAGATGACCGATTCA
>QIAK01000324.1:0-2006 GCA_003225515.1 Acidobacteriota bacterium
CACAATGGCTCCAATTTTGCCTTGCTTCATCATCACACCGGCCATGTTGTCGGAAATAACCGTGGTCGGGATGCCATCTTTCATCAGTTCCCACGCGGTCAGTCGCGAGCCTTGCAGGAACGGCCTGGTTTCGTCGGCATAAACGTGGATTTTTTTCCCCTGCTCAACCGCGGCGCGGATTACTCCCAGTGCGGTGCCGTATCCTGCTGTGGCGAGCGCGCCGGCATTGCAGTGCGTAAGCACTCCGCCGGCGCTGGGCATCAGCGTGGCGCCGTGACGTCCCATGGCCTGGTTGGCCGCGATGTCTTCGGCATGCATGCGCTGCGCTTCTTCGATTAAATCTTTCTTGATTTGCGGAATGGGCCGGATGCGGATGCGTTCAAACTTCTCCTGCATGCGCCGGATCGCCCAGAACAGATTTACGGCTGTTGGCCGAGTCTTACCGATGAGATCGCAGGCTTGATCGAAGTCGCGCTTCAGGTCGCCGGTGGATTCTGCTTTCGAATTGTTCACACCCAAAGCAATGCCCATGGCGGCTGCAACGCCAATCGCCGGCGCCCCGCGTACTACCATGTTCCGGATGACGTCGGCCACCTGCTCGTGGGTTTTGCATGTAACATAAACTTCCTCGGTGGGCAGCTTCGTCTGATCGATGAAGCGCACGCCTTTGTCGGTCCATTCCAGGGTTTGAATCATAAGTTAGTCGTTATTCGCTAATCGTTGACTAAGTCCGGTGTGCCTCGCACCGATTTCGCTGATTATTCGTCGCCGCAGGCCTTCCGCATACTTCGCATACTGACGATACGGCAAAAATTCCGGGCTGAGTGTCATCGTTTTGCAGGACATGCTCCTTGCGCACATCAGTGGCGGTGAAAATAGAAATGAACGGGACCGTGCCGGCGGCCTTCTCCACGTTCGGACGTCCGTTGGCCTCTTCCCGTTCCACCAGGCACATTACTGCAACCACTTCGAACCCAAACTCGCGCGCCGCTTCAATGGCCTGTACCGTCGAAGCGCCTGTAGTGCACACATCGTCGACAATGACGACCCGTGCGCTTTTTTCGCGGAAGCCCTCAATGCGCTGTCCGGTGCCGTGTTGTTTTTCGGCTTTACGCACCAGAAAACCATCAAGCTCCCCACTCACCACGGAAACAGCAACAACAATCGGATCCGCGCCCATCGTGAGTCCGCCGATTGCGCGCGGCTTCCATCCGCGCTGCCGAATCTCTTCGAAGAAAACTTCTCCCGTCAGGCGCGATCCTTTCGCATCGAGCGTCGTAATGCGACAGTCAATGTAATAGTCGCTGGTCCCGCCCGATGAAAGCTTGAATTCCCCGAGGCGAAATGACTTGTGCGCCAGCGTGCTGAGAAGCTTTTGTCGTGCTGAATCCATGAAAATCTACGCTAACACTAGGTTCGGCTCTCGGTGTTGCGGTCCAACTTGCGCTGACTCACTGCGCGTAAAGGGTTCAGCGTGTTAACCTGAAATTCTCCGGACAACGGCACGGGTCGCGGCATTCCGCATTTTTTCATGATCTTGCATCATATTGTTGAATCGAGGTATGACATTGCAGAGTTTTCCACGGATTTCCAGTTCTATCGTTTTCGCAATCCTTCTTTCCGCATTGACGGCGAGCGGCTTTACCGGGATCGCCTTCGCCGATGGCACGCGCACTTGGGAGCAATCGAAATTCGAGGACCTCACCAAGGGCACGGCCACAGGTGTTGCCATTCGCAGTTCGGGAGGCCTGGAACTCGCACCCTCGTTCAAGTTGCTCTATGCGACGCCGTCCACCTACATTTGGGCGGTCGTTGCCGATGATGCCGGAAATGTTTACGCGGCGACCGGCTCTCCAGCCCGGGTTTATAAGATTTCACCCGATGGCCATGCGACCATCATTTTTGAACCTCAAGAACTGCAGGTGCAGACGCTCGAGGTTGGCGCGGGTGGAGTAATCTACGCCGCGACGGCGCCCGACGGAAAGGTTTACAAGATCGAGCACAAG
>QIAK01000324.1:2015-4421 GCA_003225515.1 Acidobacteriota bacterium
CAAAGATTCTGCGAAACCAGCTCTGGATCCATCGTGGAGTTCGTCTGAATATTTTGCGCCTGGCACGAAGTACATCTGGGATCTCGTCCTCGACAAAGCCGGCAATCTCTTTGTCGCCACTGGGGACCACGGCGAGATTTACAAAGTCACACCCAAGGGCGAGCATTCGGTTTTCTTCAAGAGCGACGATACGCACATCCGGGTGCTCGCACTGGATGCGCAGGGCAACCTGATTGCCGGGACCGACGGTAGCGGCCTGGTGTATCGGATTTCTCCAGCCGGCGAAGGATTCGTGCTCTACAGCGCTCCGAAGAAGGAAATCACGGCGCTGGCTCTGGATCGAGGGGGCAACATCTACGCCGCAGGCGTTGGCGAGAAACGCGCCGGATCGACGACTTCGCCGGCAGGTGGGGCTTCTTCAATCTCGATGGGGACGAGCGGCGCGTCAACGAGTTCTCAGACTCCGGGAATGACTCTCACGCTTACCCCAACCACCTCGCCGGTCATACCGTTTCCTGTTGCCGGTGGAGGGGCAAACGGGGGCTCTGACGTGTACCGCATTGCTTCCGATGGTTCGCCATCGCGGGTGTGGACTTCGCACGAAGACATCGTGTACGCGCTGGCCTTCGATTCTCATCAGCAACTGCTTGCCGGCACCGGAAATCGAGGACATGTCTTTGCCATCGAAGGGCAGGAGGAGTTCTCGGATCTGCTGAAGGCGCCTGCGTCGCAAATCACAGGTTTTGCCAAAGCTCCCGGCGGCGGTCTCTACGCGGCCAGCAGCAATCTGGGAAAAATCTTTGTGCTCGGGCCAGGCCCGGAGAGCGAAGGGAACTATGAGAGCGATGTGTTCGACGCAAAGGTCTTTTCGCGCTGGGGACGAGCCGAGTTTCGCGGAACCGGCAGCGTCGATCTGCTGGCGCGCAGCGGCAACGTAGACAATCCCGATCGCAACTGGAGTCCATGGAAGCAGGTGAGTCTCACCAAAGATTCCGAAATGGGGGTCCCCCCTGCGCGCTACGCCCAGTGGAAAGCCGTGCTGCACGCGGGAAGCGCCGGACCCGTGGTCGACACCGTCACCCTGAACTACCTGCCGAAAAATGTGGCTCCTGAGATCGAAGACGTCTCAGTGCAAATGGGCGTGCGTTATCAGCCGCTGCAGAAATCGGCCGGACTCACTTTGAGCACCGATCTGAGTGGCTCTTCGGGAGGTCATTTCGAGTCCCCGGTTCCGAGCACGCACGACCGCGATGCCGTCGGTGTGAAGTGGAGCGCGCACGACGAGAACGATGATCAGCTTGTGTATTCCGTCTACTACCGTGGGGATGGAGAGACGCGGTGGCTGCTGTTGAAAGACAATCTCACCGATAAAGCGTATTCGTTCGACGCCAGCCTGCTTCCCGATGGAGGCTACACGGTTAAGATTGTGGCCTCCGATGCGCCATCGCATTCGCCGGGAGAGGCCTTGACCGCTACCAAGCAGAGTCGCCGCTTTGAAGTGGACACCACTCCACCTCGCGTTGAAAACCTGACCGCCGCCTCTGAGGGCTCGCAGATTCATGTGCGATTCCGGGCCGAAGATGGATTCTCAAACATTAAACGCGCAGAGTATTCGGTGGACGCGGGGGATTGGAAGTACGTTGAGCCCAATGGGCAGATTTCGGATGCGAAGAGCGAAGATTATGACTTCAAAGCCGACGTGGAAGCCGGAAAAGACAACACGTCGGAGCATGTGGTCGTGGTGCGGGTCTACGATAAGTACGAAAACATGGGCGCCGCGAAAACCGTATTACGTAGAAAATAACTGATGAAGTTCACACGCTGACACTGCGGTCTTTCATCCTGCTGCGAGGTAGACGTATCGCAGAATGAACAATGCCGTCAGGATCCAGATCACGACGCTCACATCTCGAAACTTTCCGGCCGCGACTTTAACCAGGGTGTAAGAGATCAGCCCTAAACTCAGGCCGGTTGCAATACTGAACGTTAGCGGAGTCGCGACCAGGGTAACGAAGGCGGGAATTGCTTCGGTGAATTCTTTCCAGTCCACGCGCGCGATCGATTCCGTCATCAGCGCGCCCACAAGTATGAGGGCCGGCGCGGTCGCATAACCTGGAATTGCCGCCGCGAGAGGCGCGCAGAACGCCGCCAGCAGAAAGAGCACCGCGACGACAATATTGCTCAGTCCGGTTCGCGCGCCGGCAGCCACTCCCGCAGCACTCTCGATATAGCTGGTCACGGTGGAGGTTCCGGTCAATGCTCCGAAAATAGTTCCCACCGCGTCCGATACCAGCGCACGGCCCACGCGCGGAATTTTCCCGTCCTTCACGAATCCGCCCTGCTCGCAGACTCCGACCAGCGTGCCCACATTGTCGAAAAGATCTACGAACAGAAAGACAAAGATAA
>QIAK01000324.1:4482-6883 GCA_003225515.1 Acidobacteriota bacterium
AAAGAGAAAATCGCCGAGGGCCAATTAGCCATTCCGCGCAGAATTCCCAATACCGTCGTGGCAAAAATTCCGATCAGAATCGCTCCACTGATCTTGCGGGTCATCAGCACCAGCATGATCGCCAAACCGATACAAGCCAGCTGCGCCTCGCGATCCGCGAAACTGCCAAGGCTTACAAATGTCGCCGAATTCGCGACCACGAGTTTTGCGTTACGCAATCCGACGAACGCAATGAACATCCCAATGCCGCCTGCCGTGGAAAATTTCAGGCATTCCGGGATTCCGTTGACGATCTGTTCGCGCACCCGGGTCACGGTGAGGATCAGAAAGAAGACGCCGGAAAAAAAGATTACGCCCAGCGCCGTGCGCCAGGGCACATGCATGCCCAGGCAGACCGAATAGGTGAAATAGGCGTTCAGCGACATGCCCGGAGCCAGCGCGATGGGATAGTTCGCGTACAATCCCATGACCAGCGTGGCAGCCGCTGCGGCCACGCACGTGGCGAACACTACTCCGTCCACCGGCATGCCCGCTTGCCCGAGGATCTGCGGGTTCACCACGATGATGTAGGCCATGGTGATGAATGTAGTTAGCCCGCCGAGAAATTCGCGGCGCAGCGTCGTCTGGTTTTCAGCTAGACGGAAGTAGCGTTCGATCAATGCGGATCCTGGGCAGCTCAGAATGAATCCGACATTCTACGGCATTGAACGCCGCCACACTCCGAGATGTTCATGAACACAGACTAGGTGAGATTCGCGGGAGCGGGAGTCTCCACCTCGCTGCGGATGCTGGTCAGCTCCCCGGCGCGCCGCAACTCCGGGAACAGCCATGCCCATACTCCGATCACGACCAAAGTTCCAATGCCGCCCAACACCACTGCTGGGACGGTGCCAAACCATTGCGCGGTTACACCGGATTCGAACTGTCCAAACTCGTTGGACGTTCCAATAAAAATCATGTCGACGGCGGTAACCCGGCCGCGCATTTCATCCGGAGTCGCAAGCTGAGTGAGGGTCGCGCGGATAATCACGCTGATCATGTCGCTTGCCCCAAGCAGCAGCAGCGCAATTAATGAGACTGTAAGACTACGCGAGAGGCCGAAGATGATGGTGAGAACTCCGAATCCGGCTACCGCCCATAAGAGCGTAAGTCCAGACCTCCCGCGCAACGGCCAGTGCGCCAGCAGCACGGCCATGATCGCCGCTCCGACTCCGGGAGCAGCACGCAGTAATCCCAATCCCCAGGGTCCGGTATGAAGAATTTCGCGTGCGTATACGGGAAGCAGTGCGACCGCTCCACCCAGCAGCACGGCGAACAGGTCCAGCGAAATGGCCCCCAAAATCAGCTTCTTGCGCCATATGTAATGCAGCCCGGCGAATACGGTCTTGAGCGACATTGGTTCCCGCCGACGCGCCTTCACCTCAGGCCGGATGCGGAACGAAGAAACAGTCGCGCCGATCGCGGTCAGGGTTGCGATCACATATACCAGTGAGGGTCCGCGGAATGCTGCGTACAGAATGCCGCCGAACGCCGGCCCGAGAATCGTAGCCGCCTGGAAGATGCTGGCATTCCACGCCACGGCGTTGGGGAAGTGCTCTTCCGGAACAAGTTGCGGGAGAATGGAGCGGCTGGCCGTGCTATTGAACGATCGCACCACCCCGATCAGAACCAACACCACATATATTGCGTTCACGGAATGTGTTTGACCGTGTGCCAAAGCGAACAGAAATGCGAAGCAGACGGCCCAGCAAGCGTAGCAGGCCGAGAGCACATGGCGGCGTTGGAAATGATCGGAGGCATGCCCGGAGATGGGAAAGAGCAAAATTCCCGGCAGAAACTGTGCCAAGCCTACATAGCCGAGGTCGAGCGGCCGCTTGGTAATTTCGTACACTTGCCAGCCAAACAATCAGAAACCGGGCGACCTGGAAGAGTACGAATCCGGGATGGGTGAAGGCGGCGCGTCCGGCCCGGGCGTCGGAAGTTGCAGGCATGAACTATTTACTGTGCCATAGAACACGGAAGATGTGGAGACCACCTTGTCGGCAACGCTCGCCTCAGGCCACGACTGGAGCATTCGTAATGCCCTCTGTTCCGAATACCCGACGATAGCGTTCAATTTCTGACGGAGGCCCCAGCGCCTTGGAATAGTTGTCCGACAGCTTCACTGCCGGCCTTCCTTCGACGTTCGAAACTTTGCAGATCAGGCTGATGGGATCAAAACCACCGCCGCCGCTGGGATTGCATCCGCGAAAATCATTGGTCAACAGCGTGCCCCAGCCGGCGCTGACGCGGACGCGGCGGCCTGGCGTCCACTTATTGCGATCCTCGAACTCAGCCGCACTGAGAAAATTCTCAGGACTGATGCCTTTTGCCAGAGTTCCTCCAAAGTAGGCGTGCAGGC
>QIAK01000324.1:6967-10924 GCA_003225515.1 Acidobacteriota bacterium
CGATGTATTCATCCCCGGCTATGTAGGGGTCTTTGCTGTCGACGCGCTGCCCGGTCCAGTCCGCTACCCATTCCGGAGCTCCGGCCAGAAACTGCGTGGTTCCAAACGTATCGGGCAACATTACGCGCAGTGCGCCTTCATAGGTCTGCTGCCACAGTTCGAGCACTCGGTATTGCGATCCTTTCAGAGCTACATCGTCGGGCGCGAGCGCTGCCATGACCATCGGAATCTCATGCGCATTGGTTCCGATAGCTTCCAGGTCATGCTTGTGAGCCAAAAAGGCATTCGACGTCCCGATGAAATTGCTCCCGAGGTTGGCGGCCATGGCTGCGACCACATATTCCTGCCATAAGAAACTGTGCCGGCGGCGCGTGCCAAAGTCGGCGACGCTCAGTCCCGGCACGCCGCGCAAGCGGACAATCTTGCTCCACAACTTGGTCTTCGCCCGCGCATATAGAATGTCGAGGCCGAACTCGCTTAAAGTCTTCAACTGGGATCGCGTCTTCAGTTCATCCAGTATCGCAAGCGCATACAACTCCCACATCGTGGTTTCAGTCCACTTGCCTTCAAAGGTCAGATGGATCTGTCCATCGCGGACGTGGAGTTGATAATCGGACAAGCGGAAGTCGCGCTCCAGCCATTCCAGAAACGCAGGTTCAAAGATTCCGCGGCGGCCATAAAACGTGTTGCCGGCCAGCCAGACCAGTTCCGACTTTCGAAACCTTCTTCCGCGCACGTGTTGTAGTTGTACCTTCAGTTCTTCGATGTGGATGATGTCTGCCATCCGTACCGAAGGATGCCGGTTCATCAAAGAAAAGTCGACGCGCGTATTGGGAAAATGCTTCCAGATGAACTGGAGCATCAGCAATTTATAAAAATCGGTATCGAGCAGGGAACGCACAACTGGATCGAGTTCCCAGTTATGGTTGTGCGCGCGTTCTGCAAAGTTGACGATCATCGAGAGGAGCGGCCCTCGGGGACCGTTTAAAGAATAAAAGATATTGCAGCTGGAGGCTACTGCACGGCTCTTTGGTGGCCTTCGCGCCTATGCCAATCTTCTAACAGTCATGGACCTTGGTGTAGTTTCGTGATGACGTGGTTGGGCCATAATCGATATGCCCGAATCGCGCCACCACTCGGAGATCAGTCCCATGAAATGCCTCGCCCCTGCTCTTGCCGTCTCGCTGCTGTTGCTTTCGAACCTTTCAACCTACGCGCAAAACCAGTCTTCGTCTGATGACTCGTCCGCCGTGCGTGCCACGGTCACGAACTACATTGAAGCCTATTACACCGGGGACGCGGCCCGAATGGAGCGCACGCTGCATCCTCACTACTTGAAGCAGATGATTCATGCGGATATTCCGGTGCGAGAGAGAACCGGCGCGCAAATGGTGCAGGACGTTCGCGCGAATAACGCCGCCACTTTATCCGAGGCGCAGCGCAGCGAGCAGGTCATTGTGCTCGACATTTCGGGAAGTATTGCCTCTGCGAAGCTGGTAACGCCAGGCTGGGTCGACTACATGACCCTTTTCAAAGTTGACGGACATTGGAAGATTCTCTCCGTAGTCCAGCGGATCGACAATTAGAAATCAGCGGACCCGCTCGATCAAATCAGTCGGTGCTATTTCGCCCACGCCATTCCGTCCGGACCCTTGCCGGTGGTGAATTGGCCGGTGGTCGTCATCGACTTGAGATCTACGACTGCAATCCTGTCATTCGGACTTACCGCCACAAAAGCCCGCGTTCCATCCGGCGCAATCAGAATGCCGGCGCAGCCCTTTCCAAGGTTGATGCGTTTAATCTCTTTCCGCGCCTTCGCATCGAGAAATACGAGATCACCCGTGCCGAGATCGGAAATCAGCACTGTCCCTCCATCCGGAGTGAATTTCAGACGGTTGGTGGATTTGCTGGGCACGCTTAACACTTGCACGACACGCTTGCTTCCGAGGTCAATCACAGAAACCGTGCCGTCGTGAGAATTGGCCGCCCATAGCTCCTTGCCGTCCGGCGACACGTCGAATCCCTCGGGCCCTTTTCCCACCGGAATGACTGTCTCTCGCCAGCCCTGTAGGCTTGCATCTTTCTCGATCACACTGATCGAATCCGACATGACATTCGACGTGTAGATTGCATTCCCATCTTTGGCGGCCTTCACCATGTGCGTGCGATTCTGCCCGAGTCCCAGAACCCATCCCACCTGCCGCGACGACGGATCGATCCACCCAATCACTTTGCTGATTTCTGCCGTGAAGTAAATTCTTCTATTGGCGGCATCCAATCCATGCGGCGCAATCAGCGGGCCTAAATCGATTGCCGGCAACGCCTGTTGGTGCGCGAGGTCGATTACCGAAATCGTGTGCAGCGGGTTTCCGAACGCGCCATAGTTGCTTACAAAGGCGAGGGTTCCGTCATCGGATACAACGACCTCGTGTGGATCTTTTCCGGCTGGCACGCGGCCCACGATTTTCAGGCTCGACGGATCCACAATCGCCAGCGCGCTGTCATTCTTCTCGAGCACAAGCAGTGCAGGTCGGGGCGTTTGTGCTATCGCGACAGATATGGCGAAGGCATTGATCATCAGGCCGATAACAGTTCGAACTACGACGGCTTGGATTCTTTTCATGATCCCGTTCTCCTTAAAGTGCGATTGTACTTTCTCGTATGCGGTCGACCGCAAGCACGCGATCGTGCCCAAGCTGGGACTCTCGGGACAGGGTGCGGCGCGTGTACAATTCTTCTCGCCCTCGAGATCCCAACGACTTTGAAATCAGCTCTGGTTGCCGTTCTTTTCGTCGCGTTCTTGCCGTATATGTTTGCGGCACCTCCGACCATTCAAATTCCCCGCATCGAGGCTTTGCCCACTCTCGCCGATTTCGAGGACATGAGACCGGATGCTCGCGTCGCCGGAAACATGTTGAAGGTCACCGGCTTCATCGCGCGCGAGCCGGCCGATGGAGCCGAGCCCACGCAGAATACAGACGTCTATCTTGCCTACGACGCCCGAAATCTTTACGCCGTATTCATTTGTTGGGACAAAGAGCCAGACAAGATTCGCGCCCGCATGTCGCGACGCGAAGACATATTCTCCGATGATTCCGCCGAGATCATGATCGACACTTTTAACGATTCCCGGCGGGGCTACACGTTTGCCGCCAATCCCCTGGGCATCCAATGGGACGCGCTCTGGACGGAGGGTTCGATCGGCAATGGCCTGCCAGCCGATTTCAGCGGTTTCGACCCATCATTCGACACCGTGTGGAACTCCGAGGGCCGGCTCACCAGCCAGGGTTATATCTTGTTGATCGCGATTCCGTTCAAGAGCCTGCGTTTTCCTAAAGGGGACAATCAGCAATGGCGCATCATTCTGAATCGAAGTATCCCGCGCACCAATGAAAATTTGTTCTGGCCACGGATTACCAATCGCATTCAAGGACGCTTCAACCAAGCTGCAACCGTCACCGGCCTCGACTTGTCGCCGGCTCGCAATATTCAGCTGATTCCCTACGGATTGCTGCGCGGCTTCCGCGACATTGACCAGCGCGATCCCACGAATCCGTTCTTTGAGAGCCGGGCGCTCCAGCCCGAAATAGGGCTCGACGCTAAATTCATCTTGCACGATAGCTTTGTATTGGATGCGACCGTCAACCCCGACTTCAGCCAGGTCGAATCCGACCAGCCGCAGATCACGGTCAACCAGCGTTTTGAGGTTTTCTTTCCGGAGAAGCGTCCGTTCTTTTTAGAGAATAGTAATTACTTCACCAGCCCCATCAACATGGTGTTCACGCGCCGTATCGGCCATCCGGAGTTCGGCCTGCGTCTAACCGGGAAATCCGGTCCGTGGGCATTAGGACTTCTCGCAAGCGATGACCGCGCTCCGGGCGAAGCCTTGCCTCCTAGCGACCCTCATACCGGGGACCGCGCAACCTTTACCATCGCTCGTGTGAGTCGGGATATTCT
>QIAK01000325.1 GCA_003225515.1 Acidobacteriota bacterium
AAACGCTTCGTCGAATTTCTTCTGAACATGCACTTCTATCCCATGCTTATCCGCATCGGACCAGCCGGTGCGATCGACTAATTTCGCTGTGTACGTTGCCATGGCAATTCTCCCGCTATGTATGTAGTGCAATTTCGTTCTAATTCGTTACAACTATTAGACGCCTGCTGCCCCGTTCCAGCGGCTCTCCTGTAAACTATCTTTGAATTCCTTCGCCTCAGCAAAATGATCAACAGCAAGCGCATCGCTGTCGTCATGCCCGCCTACAATGCGGAGAAGACTCTCCAGGTCACGGTGGGAGAACTGCCGGCACTCGTCGATGTCTGCATTCTGGTCGATGATCACAGTTCCGACAAGACCGTTGACATGGCGCACAGCCTGGGCCTGCAGGTGTTTCAGCATGACCGCAATTACGGCTACGGACGCAACCAGCAAACTTGCTATCGCGAAGCGCTGAACGCCGGAGCCGATGTCGTCATTATGCTGCACCCCGATTATCAGTACACTCCGCTGCTCATCACCGCGATGGCCAGCATGGTTGCATATGACGTCTACGACGTCGTTCTCGGGTCCCGCATCATTGGCGGGCGCGCTTTGCGCGGCGGTATGCCCCTGTACAAGTACATTTCCAATCGCCTGCTCACCGCCTTTGAGAATTTATTTCTCGGCGTAAAGCTTTCCGAGTACCACACCGGATACCGCGCCTTCAGCCGCAAAGTTCTCACCAATCTTCCGCTGCTCGAAAATTCCGACGACTTCGTCTTCGATAATCAGATGCTGGCGCAATGCGTTCACTTCGGCTTTCGCATCGGAGAAGTTTCCTGTCCCACCAAGTATTTCGAAGAAGCCTCGTCCATCAACTTTCGCCGTAGCGTGAAGTACGGTTTCGGGGTGCTCGCCACCACGCTGCAATTTGCTCTTCAAAAGATTGGCGTGATTCATGTGCCGCGCTTCAGCGATAAAGGCCGCAAACTCGAAGCCGGTGGCGAGAGCTACTATGCAGCGCGATCCGAAAGCGCTCGTCCGGTTTAGCTCCATTTCGTAAAAAGAAAACATGCTCACCAACATGAAAAACTTGGCGCGTTTGCTTGGTCTGACCGCCCTCGGCATGCTGGTGCAGGGATATCACCCCGGTCTTGAGGACGATGCCTATTACCTGGCAGCGATCAAGAACAACCTCAATCCAGCCTTGTTTCCGCATGACGCCGATTTTTTCAAGGTTCTGTTTCAGGCCACCGCCTTCGACAAGCTGATCGCGCTCTCTGTGCGCTGGACTCACATTCCACTGGCCTGGGGACTTCTTCTCTGGCAGTGTGCCGCAACATTTCTGGTGCTCTGGGGATGCTGGCGAATTGCCCGCCGATGTTTCGACAAAGAATATGAGCAGTGGGCCGCAGTCGCACTCGTCGCTGCGTTGCTCACGCTTCCGGTTTCAGGTTCAGGCCTGAGTTTGACCGACCAGCATCTGCATCCTCGAGCTTTGGCCACAGCTCTGATTCTTGCGGCAATCGTCGCCGTCTTGGATGGTAAGCGCGTGCTCGCCGGCTTGCTGTTACTCGCCGCCTTTCCCCTGCACCTCAATATGACCCCGTTCGGCGTCTCATATTGTTTTTTTCTGATGTTTAATCCGATGTTGAATCCGAAAAAGTCGGATCATCCTCAAGTCGCGGCGCTCATACCGCTAGGCTGGTTATTCGAACCTTCATCGGACGCATGGCGTCAGGCCGAAGCCACTCGCCAGTTTTATTTTCTCCTGCATTGGCATTGGTATGAGTGGCTGGGCATCGTAGGGCCGCTCGCTTTCTTGTGGTGGTTTCGTTCGCTTGCACTGGGGCGGCGTTCCATCGTCATGGCGAGAGTGGCCGAGCGAATGGTTTACTTCGGTGTCTTCCAGTTCGCGGTCGCGCTGATTCTCATGCTGCCGCCGCGCTTCGAGCGCCTGCGTTCGCTCGAGCCTATGCGCTTCCTCCACCTTGTATATATGCTGTTCGTTTTGCTCTCAGGCGGACTGCTCGCGCGGTACATACTCAAGCGCAGCGTCATACGCTGGCTACTTCTCTTTGTTCCCTTATGCGCCGGAATGTTTTATGCGCAGCGCCAGCTCTATCCTGATACCGTTCATTTGGAACTGCCGGGGAGATCGTCAGGCAATGATTGGGTCGAAGCGTTCCATTGGATCAGCCAAAACACGCCAGTGGATAGCGAGTTCGCGCTTGATCCGCAATACATGGCAATGCCCGGCGAAGACTACCATGGCTTCCGCGCTCTTGCCGAACGCAGCGTGCTGGCCGACGCCATCAAAGATCCGTGCATCGTAGTTCGCGTCCCTAGCCTGGGACCGCGGTGGCTCCGTGAACTCCATGCGCAGGCAGGCTGGCGTAACTTTCAAAAGGCGGACTTCGAACGCCTAAAATCTCAAATGGGAGTCGACTGGGTCGTCGTGCCGAAGCCAGTCCAAGGTCTGACCTGTCCCCACAAGAACGCCCGCGTCTCAGTGTGCCGCATAGACTAACGCAAGCGCCGCGACAAAGAACTGGTTTTTAGCCAAACGCCAAAAGCGAACTACCTCACCCCTCAAACCCGGCCCGCGCCGAGCGATGCTCTTCTTCTTGAATCCGCGTATCCGACGCTCGCAACAAAGGCTCGTCGAAGCCAAGCGTCTCCCGCACAAAATAAAGAGGACGCCGCTTGTTCTCCCCGTACGCGCGCCCCAGATATTCTCCCAGAATTCCCAGGCACAATAACTGCGCGCCGCCGAGCAGCAGTACGGAAAGAACTACCCATCCCCAGCCCGCCATCCATCGCCCGTTGATCAAGCCCGAGCCCGCTGCGATCACGCCCCCAAGCAATGCCAGGGCAGATGAAAGCGCGCCTAGCACACTGGCAAGCCGCAACGGCGCGATCGAGAACGATAGAATTCCATCCATCGCGAAGCGCGCCATCTTGAGTAGCGTGTACTTCGAATCGCCCGCGTGCCGCGGGGCGCGATCGTACGCCACAGATCCCTGCCGAAAACCCACCCAACTCACCATGCCGCGCATGAACCGGTCGCGTTCGGGCATGGCCAGCAGCGCGTCCACTACCTTCCGATCGAGAAGCCGGAAGTCGCCCGAGTCCAGCGGAATTGCTATATCCGAAAGCTGGTTTATCAAACGGTAGAACCACTTCGCCGTCACTGTCTTGAACGCGGTCTCTCCTTCACGGTTCTGGCGCGTGCCGTAGACCACGTCGTACCCCTGCTTCCAGAGCGAAACCATTTCAGAAATTACTTCCGGAGGGTCCTGCAAATCCGCGTCAATCAGCACGACCGCAGCGCCTCGTGCGTACTCCAGACCGGCGCTGATCGCGACCTGATGCCCAAAATTTCTCGACAACCTCACCACCCGGATTCGCGAATCGGATCCATGGATCTCGGTCAGAATGCGCGCAGTATTGTCACGGCTGCCATCATCAACGTAGATGATCTCGAATGGCCGCCCGATCTCTTCCAGGCTGGCGGTCAGGCGCCGCGTGGTTTCCAGCAGCACCGCATCTTCATTGAAGCAGGGAACAATAACCGATATTTCAGGCTTCGGCGCAAGCCGCATCTAAAAACTCCTGAGGGCACAAGCATTTCCACGTAATTCATTATGATACGCTAAGCGTTCCCGATCTCACTAGGCGAACCAGCCCCTTACCTTATTCTGCAACAGGTGCTTGACGGCAACGCAACGAGCTGGGCTGCACGTGAAATGGCTGCACGTGAAATGAAAGAAAAGCTGCGAGCAAACAAAGGCGCACTCTCCGCCTGCTGGCCCATGGTCGCCGCTGCACTGGCCGTGCGCCTTGCGGTAATGCCGTTTCTTTACCGCGAGTGGCTCGATCCCAATGGAGCCTGGGCCTTCGGCCGCGTCGCCCGCTCGCTGGCTACCGGACACGGTTTCGGAAACGTATNNAAACGGGGCCGACCGCAGTGCTCTCGCCTGTATACGCGTACCTGCTCGCAGGAATCTTCAAGTTGTTCGGCGTCTATACCCCAGCGTCCATTATGACCGCGCTGGCCATCAATAGCCTTTTCTCTGCGCTTACCTGCATTCCGGTTTTTCTGATCGCACGTCACTGCGGCGGAGATCGTATTGCCCAGTGGGCGGGATGGCTGTGGGCGTTCTCGCCGTACGGAATCTACTACGGCGCCGACTGGGCTTGGTCCACCTGTCTGCTCACATTGCTGCTCTGCTCGCTTTTCCTGCTGGCCATGAACCTCGAGAATTCCGGGGGACTTCTGCACTGGTTCGTCTTTGGCCTATTCACCGGACTGGCCGCTCTCACCGAACCCGTTGCGCTCTCGGTGCTGCCGTTTCTGGCTGCATGGACTTGCTACCAGCGATATCGCCGTGGACTCACCTGGTTCCTGCCCAGTTTGGTCGCGGCTCTGGCTCTGTTCGCCGCCCTGTCACCGTGGATCGTTCGCAACTACGAGAACTTCCACAAGTTCATTCCGGTGCGCAGCGGTTTAGGTCTTGAGTTATACATCGGGAACAACGGATATTCTGCGCGCTGGGTGAACAGCGCACTGCATCCCAATCACAATGACGCCGAGCTCAAAGAATATGAAACCGTCGGCGAAGTTTCCTACATGGAACATAAACGCCGTCAGGCACTGGATTACATTCGCTCGCATCCTGCCTGGTTTGCCCGGATGACCGCGCGTCGCATCCTCTATTTGTGGACGGGTTACTGGAGCTTCGACCGTGCGTACCTCAAAGATGAACCTCTCGACCCTCCCAATATTTTCATGAACACGAGCATGACCATCCTCGGACTTCTCGGGCTGCGGCGCTTATTCCAATGGGACCGCGCCCTCGCCGTTCGCTTTGTGATTGTGCTCGCGTGCTTTCCGCTGGTGTATTACATCTCCCATCCCGAGACCTACTATTTCCGCCCAGCCGATCCGCTGATCGTCGTGCTCGCCGCGGTTGCGATTGCCGGAAGGTCAGTCTCAAAACTGGGTGAGGACAGCGAGCACTCCGGGCAACGGTCAGGCGCCTGCGTTGCGGGTTCAGGGACCGGGGTTTAACATCTAATCACTAATGGCTGCTTCGCCTCTATCCGTCAGCACTCAACGCCGTTTTACGATCGGGTTCAGCGAAATCCTGAACTTCGCTTACGACGCCTTCTGCAGTAATAAGCTGCAATTTTCGCTTACGGCACTGGCTATGGCGGTGGGCACCGCGTCAGTGATTCTAGTCGCCACGATCGGCCTCACCGGGAAGCAGTACATCCTTCGCCAGCTGCAATCGATCGGCACCAACATGATCTATGCCGATTATCAGGGCGGAGCGCAGCGCATCGAGTCCACGCCCGACCCCATGACCGTGGAAGACGTAAAGGCGGTTCGGGAGCAGGTTCCCGCCGTCGTGGCCGCATCTCCCACTGTCGCTTTGGGGGACCGCATCAGCATTGGCGCCGGCAAGCAGAGCGACATCCTTGTCCTCGGCGTCGATCCGGACTACATGAAGGTGCGCAATCTGAAAATTCTCGCCGGACGATTCTTCGACTCCGAAGACTCTGCCGGTCGCAACAAGGTCGCGGTGATCACCGAGAAGCTGGCACAGAAACTCTATGGGTCGGTCCCAACCTCGGTCGGCCGCGTGATCAAGCTGAGCGGCGGGCTTCCATTCACGATTGTCGGTGTCTTCAAGGAAAGCGTGGACACGTTCGGGCAGTCCGACATTCAGGAAGACACGATGCTGATCCCGTATACGGTGAGCCGATTCTTCGTGCCCACGGCAGCGGTGTACCAAATCTACTTCTCAGTGGCCACGGCGCAGGACGTGCTCCCCGCAACGGACGCCATCAAGAAAGTCCTGCAGTCACGCCATCGCCCCGAGTCTGTCTATAGCGTGCAGAACCTGACGCAACTTCTTACCGTTGCGGGACGAGTGGCAGATGCGCTGACGCTCATCCTGATGCTGGTGGCGTTCGTTACGCTGCTGGTGAGCGGAATCGGCATCATGAACATCATGTTGGCGACGGTAACGTCGCGCATTCGTGAGATTGGAATTCGCAAAGCGATCGGCGCGACCAACCGCGCCATCCAATTCCAGTTTCTGGCCGAGGCAATTCTGATCTCGCTGGCCGGCGGCTTTGTCGGTACGCTGGCCGGCCTTTGCATTCCCGTGTCGGTACGCCTCTTTACGGACTATCATCTTCCTATTTCTGGGCTGTCGGCGATCATTGCCATTGTGGTGTCGTCGATTGTCGGAATCATCTTCGGTACGGTTCCCGCTACCCGCGCTTCGCAGCTTGATCCGGTGGAAAGCCTGAGGTACGAGTGAGACATTTCATGGGAATCGAAGGCGTCCCATGGGCCGGGTATGTATCCCAATATTTTTTTTGCACCTTCCTCTAAATTATTCATTCTTAAGGGACTGCGGGGCGCGGTATATGGGGAGTCGAGGTAAAATCTTGAGCCGCAAGGAGTTGCGGCTAAACTATTCTGGAACAAGGACTTAGCTTGGGACTTCGAGCCGTTAGACGAATCAGCGATTGAGAAGTTCTTGCTAGAGCCTTCGCGCATAAGGCGAGCATGCGCTTTCCTGTTTTCTGAGTAAAGGTTGTTCGTCACAAGATTTGGGAATCTTTCTGTGGAAGGCTGTGGAAAAGAGTTCGGGAAGCCGAGTATAGGGTGAGGGCACTGAAAAACAAGTGACGCACCGCGAAGTGCGCCACTTGTTCGAAGGGCGATTTGGTAAGGCTCAGCCGTGGACTTTATGGGCCGACAGCGCGGATGCGATGTTACTGTGATCCGCGATGTAGATGTTGCCGGCCGTATCGACTGCCACGCCGTAGGGAAAATTGAGCTCAGCGCTGCTGGCTGCTCAGCCGTCACCGGAGTATGAGAATGATTTCCAGCTCGATAGCGGAGAGACCTTCCAGACGCCACAAAGCCGGGCTGGTTGGCCCGGCTCATCTTTTTTGTGGAACTGGTTCGTGCGGTCTTGTTTCGATCGACGGCCCAGGAGATCGAGGCAAAAAC
>QIAK01000326.1:0-2298 GCA_003225515.1 Acidobacteriota bacterium
AGCCCAGAAAATCGAGCATCTTCGGCGTCCTGTCGCGCATCTATTCAAAAGGTGGGTTTTTACGCTAACTCCTTTACAACCTACTGGGAATCAGTGACTTAGGATGACTGTTGGGTTCCGGTCACCCCTCTTTTGTAAAGGACGAAGGCGCATAGGCCACAAATCATAAAGTAAGGAGAAAGAAAGCACATGCGCTCTGATCGTGTGTTTGATGCTTTACAGACTCTGCGGAATCGTTATATGCTCTGTCAGCTTGCCTCCAAGGCCACGCGGAAGTTCCATCGGCCCAGCACCAGAATCCAGGAAACGATGAACGGTGTACTTGACCGGATCGCTGACTCGGAGCGGCAAGAAGTATTGTCGGAACCAGAGAATTTTGCTGAGGCACAACGGCGGGCTGCTTAACCCAGCCCCGCCTTCCTGCCTGGTATCACTTGCGTCTTTCCTGAGTCCCCTCCTTTTAAAAATCTCCCGCTGACACTACCGAATACGTTCTAGCGCACGGGTTCAGGTGAATCATGACCATCGCTGAACTGAAAGAAAAGAACATCACCGAGCTCACCAAGATCGCAAGGACCTTGGATCTGCCCGGTGCCAGCGGTATGCGCAAACAGGACTTGATCTTCAAGATTCTGCAGGCGCAGAGCGAAAAAGAAGGCCACATCTTTGCCGAAGGCGTCCTCGAAATTCTGCCTGACGGCTACGGCTTTCTCCGCTCTCCCGACTACAACTATCTCCCCGGGCCTGATGACATTTACGTCTCGCCCTCCCAAATCCGCAAATTTGACCTCAAGACCGGCGACACCATCAGCGGCCAGGTGCGCCCTCCGCATGAGGGCGAAAAATATTTCGCGCTCGTCAAGATTGAAGCCGTCAACTTCGAATCGCCCGATGAAGCTCGCAACAAGATTCTGTTCGATAACCTGACGCCTCTTTATCCGCAAGAGCGCATCAAGCTCGAAACTACCCGCGAGAACGCCAGCGCCCGCGTCATGGACCTGCTCACGCCTCTCGGCAAAGGCCAGCGGGGCTTGATCGTCTCTCCGCCACGCGCCGGCAAAACCATGCTGCTCCAGAACGTCGCCAACTCGATTACAGCAAATCATCCCGAAGTTGTTTTGATGGTGCTGCTCATCGACGAGCGTCCGGAAGAAGTTACCGACATGCAGCGCTCGGTGAAGGGCGAAGTGATCTCCTCGACCTTTGACGAACCCGCCGCTCGCCATGTGCAGGTCGCAGAGATGGTGATCGAAAAGGCTAAGCGACTGGTCGAACACAAGCGCGATGTGGTGATCCTCCTCGATTCCATCACGCGTCTCGCCCGCGCCTATAACACCATCGTTCCACCCTCAGGCAAAGTGCTCTCCGGCGGCGTGGACCCAATGCCTTGCAGCGCCCGAAGCGTTTCTTCGGCTCTGCGCGCAACATCGAAGAAGGCGGATCGCTTACCATCATTGCGACAGCCCTGATCGATACTGGTTCCCGCATGGACGACGTGATCTTCGAAGAATTCAAAGGCACGGGCAACAGCGAAATCATTCTCGAGCGCAAACTGGTCGACAAGCGCGTCTTCCCGGCCATCGACATTCAGCGCTCTGGCACCCGTAAGGAAGAGCTTCTGATTCCGAAAGAGGATCTCTCCCGCATCTGGGTTCTCAGAAAAGTGTTGAACCCCCTCTCTCCCGTGGAAGCCATGGAATTGCTGATCGACAAACTCAGCAAGACCAGAGGCAACAGCGAGTTCCTGTCAAACATGAGCGCGCTCTAGCAACTGAGAAATTAAGCAAATAAGCCAGGGCTCAAGCTCTGGCTTTATTTTTTCCTGTGCGCCTCTGTGTGAAGGTCTTCTGCGCCCTGACTGCGTGCATCCTCTGGAATGTTCCCAAGTATAATCTCTCGCAGAGCAGGGCAGGTTGACTCTCTGCGAGGTTCCCGTGCGATCCAGCTTTCTATGGGTTGTATTCCTATTTGTCTTTGCTTGTGCCGTTGGTGCGCAAAGAACGGTACCGGCCCAGCCACCTCCGGGAACCGATATTAACCGGCCGACCGAGAATGAAGACGAGGCCCACGAACGCCTTTCCGCCGAGATGGCTAAGAAAGCTGCCAAGAACCGTGTAGCCGCCCTCAAGAATGACACCGACAAGTTGCTGAAGTTGTCGATCGAATTGAAGCAGTCAGTGGACAACTCCGATGAAAACGTCCTGTCGCTCGATGTGATCAAGAAGGCGGGGGAAATCGAGAAACTCGCCCACAGCGTGAAAGAAAAAATGAAAGGCCCAAACTAGGCGCGCCTCCGAA
>QIAK01000326.1:2379-4412 GCA_003225515.1 Acidobacteriota bacterium
CTTTAGCGCCATAATGCCGGGATAAGGTCCACCGCTGATTCGATTCGCGGTTGGGCCCTTCGTAGAAAGAGGCTCGGTATGCTGAAGGCAAGTCTAGTAGCCTTGGTATTTCTCGCTCTATTCGGTTCAGTAAGTCTCGCTGCAGCGCAGCAGATTCATCTTCCGCCTGCCATTGCACAGGGTCCTGGCATAGGGGACGTTCCGGTTAAATCCGGCAACGAAACTCAAAAGGAACAGGCCCGGGCCGCTAACCTGCAGCGTCAGGTCGAGATCAAGCGGGACACCGAAAAAATGTACCAGCTCACCGCCGAACTGAAAGAGTATCTTGAGAAAGCCGACCAAGGCATCATGTCGACCGATGCCCTCAAGAAAGCCGAACAGATAGAAAAACTCGCGCACGGCGTTAAATCAAAGATGAAGCAGTCGTTCTAAATCACTTAGGTATGGATGCATTCGTCCGGCTGGTCGAGTCGAAGCTCGACAAATCTGATCGCAGCAAAAGAAAACGCCATCCGAATCTCACCGGATGGCGTTAGTCCAAAAGTCAAAAGCCAAAAAGCGCTCTACTCCGCGCCCTGCTTGATCCTCATTCCATAGAACGAACGGTACACGAAGAAGAACGACACCACAAAGAACACCAGCGCCAGCGCTCGGGTAAGAGTTGTGCCCTGGTCGCTTGCCAACTTTACGGCCAGTTCCACCGCCAGAAGCCCGAACAACGTCGTGAACTTGATCACAGGATTCAGCGCCACCGATGATGTGTCCTTGAACGGATCTCCGACGGTGTCGCCGATTACGGTCGCATCATGCAGTGGCGTGCCTTTCTGCTTCATCTCTACTTCTACGATTTTCTTGGCGTTATCCCAAGCCGCGCCGGCGTTCGCCATGAAGATGGCTTGGTAGAGTCCGAAGATTGCAATCGAGATCAGGTAACCGACGAAGTAAAAGGGATCAACGAACGCAAACGCCAGTGTCCCAAAGAAGACCGCGATGAAGATGTTCAACATCCCCTTTTGCGCGTATTGTGTGCAGATCGCGACTACTTTTTTGCTGTCGGCGACCGAAGCCTTCTCCACGCCCTCAAGTTTGATGTTGGCCTTGATGAACTCGACCGCGCGATACGCGCCGGTGGTTACGGCTTGTGTCGAGGCCCCGGTGAACCAGTAAATCATCGCTCCGCCGGTGATCAGGCCGAGGAAAAATGGCGCGTACAAGAGTGACAGCTTGGCCACGCCCTCCGCATCCGTGAGCCCATTCGTCAGCGCCATGATGATGGAGAAAATCATCGTGGTTGCGCCCACTACCGCAGTTCCGATCAGCACCGGCTTCGCAGTCGCCTTAAACGTATTCCCGGCGCCGTCGTTAGCCTCCAGCAGATGCTTGGCTCGTTCAAAGTCGACACTGAGGTTGAAATCTTTCTTGATCTCGCCCTGGATGTTGGGCACAGATTCGATCAGCGAGAGTTCGTATACCGATTGCGCATTGTCGGTAACCGGCCCGTACGAGTCCACTGCAATCGTGACCGGACCCATTCCCAGGAATCCGAACGCCACGAGTCCGAACGCGAAAACTGCTGGAGCCAGCATTCCTGCCGCAACCGCCAGGCCCATCGTGCTCATGTAATAGCCGATAGCCATGAGGATCATCATGGCCAGACCGAGATAGTAGCCGGAGAAATTACCGGCGACGAATCCGGAGAGGATGCCGAGCGACGCTCCGCCTTCCTGAGCAGAGATCACGACTTCCTTCACGTGCCGTGACTCGGTCGAGGTGAATGCCTTCACCAGTTCCGGTATCAAAGCGCCCGCAAGCGTGCCGCAAGAAATAATGGTAGACAACTTCCACCACTGCGAGTCGTCGCTGCCGAGCGCAGGAATAATGAAGTACGAAATTAGGTATGTCAGTCCAATGGAGACGATGGAGGTCAACCACACCAGCGAAGTCAGAGGCGCTTCGAAATTCATCTCGTTGGCCGAACCATACTTGGCCTTCGCAATCGCACCGTTCAGGAAGTACGAGAGCGAACTCGATAC
>QIAK01000326.1:4501-11390 GCA_003225515.1 Acidobacteriota bacterium
CCGTCGGCCGACGGCCCCACCGAATCGCCGGCATTGTCCCCGGTGCAATCCGCAATCACGCCGGGATTGCGCGCGTCGTCTTCTTTGATCTTGAAGACAATCTTCATCAAGTCCGAGCCGATGTCGGCAATTTTTGTGAAGATGCCGCCCGCAATTCGCAATGCTGCCGCGCCCAGCGACTCGCCGATCGCGAAGCCGATGAAGCATGGTCCGGCGTAGTCACCTGGTATGAACAGCAGAATGAACAGCATGATGAGCAATTCCACGCTGATCAGCATCATGCCAATGCTCATGCCGGCCTCAAGCGGAATCTGATACACGGGATACGGTTTGCCGGGCAGGGAAGCGAACGCGGTTCGCGAGTTGGCAAACGTGTTCACGCGAATGCCGAACCACGCGACTCCGTAGCTACCCGCAATGCCAACCAGACTGAAACCCAATATGATGGGCAGCGTCAGAGCAACCGGCTTTCCGGGCACGGGCGACAACCATCCAAAATAAGCCGCAATAATGACCGCAATGAATGCCCATAACAGCAGAATGAATTTACCTTGCGTCACCAGATAGGTTTTGCAAGTCTCGTAGATCAACTCCGAGATCTCGCGCATCGACCGGTGTACCGGCAGATTTTTCAGGCGCATGTAGATCGCCATGCCAAAGACAAGCCCGAATAGGCAGAACAGGATTCCGATCAGCAACAACTTGTGGCCATCAATTGCGCCATTAAAAAAGCTGACCTGCGACAGGTCAGGTAGTTTGAGAGAAGCCTCGCCGCCTTCGCCAGCAGGTTGGGCAAGAGCGGTAGCGGCGCCGACGGTCAGCAGCGCGGCAATAGCCGAGAATTTCACGGCCATGCGGCGGCTGAAAAACGCGGCAGTGGCGAGCCAGGTACGCATAAATGAGTCCTCCGGATAAAACGGTTTAAGGAATACAAACGTGTTTAGGCACCGCCTTCCAAAAACAGCATCCCGGCCCACGAACCACGGTTCTTGGCTGCAACCGTGAGCCCGTTCAATCGAGCCTTAGACATCTATTTCTGGAATTCCGAACACGCTTCCACCGCAAAACTGAAGGAGTGTTGGAGCTTGGCCGCGTCGGATTTAGCGCTGGTTGAGTTAAGAAAACTACGCCGCGAAAACCTGATTAGAGAAATAAGACTCTAGTCCCGGCATACCAGCCCAAAACGGGCATTTATAACATGTTGGACACATCGGGTCAAACCAATTTCAGGCGGCAGGCGCAGGCGCTCTCCAGGATGAGGAAGAGGATCGATTTTGTAGGCTCTCTTTCGACCACGCTTGGGATTTCGGATGTGAAGAAAGTTGCATCCTTGACGTCTGGTGTATTGAGGTACAGACTCCTGAGGATATCTTCATCGTTTCCCCGGACGGACTCAACAGATTGGACTTCCGCATGAAAGCATTCCTTGCCATTGCGCGACTGCTCGTATCATTCGCACTCGTTTTCCTGGTGGCTGGAAGCTGTGCTGCCCAGGGCCTGAGTTCGAATTCAACCTGCACAATCAAGGTGACATTCACTCCGACCAAGACGGGAGCGCGCTCGGGAAGCGTCACTGTGACCGACAACGCGACCAACAGCCCAGAAAGTCTCCCTCCAGGGACCGGGACATAGGTGCCTGGCGCACTAAAATTGCCAAAGGAAAACTTCGCATGCAGAAAATCACTCCGTTCCTGTGGTTCGACAATCAGGCCGAGGAAGCCATGAAGTTTTACACGTCCATTTTCAAGCACTCAAAAGTGGGACGTGTCAGTCGCTACGGAGATGCCGGGCCTGGCCCAAAAGGGACCGTCATGTCCGCCACCTTCGAACTCGATGGACAGGAATTCATGGCGCTCAACGGTGGTCCACACTTCAAGTTCTCACCAGCCATTTCGTTCTATGTAAATTGCGAAACGCAGCAGGAAGTCGACGAGTTGTGGGCGAAGCTCTCCGCCGGCGGAAAGCCGGAAAGATGCGGCTGGCTAACCGACAAATTTGGACTGTCGTGGCAGATCATCCCTTCAATTCTAGGCGAGCTGTTGCACGACACGGACCCCGAGAAATCGCATAGGGTCATGAAAGCGATGCTTCAGATGGACAAGATCGATATTGAAGGGCTGAAGCAAGCCCACGCGGGAAAATACGAGTAGTCTTGTTTGTATGACGAACCTCGCGCCAGTGCCCACCACCATCGCACCATGGCTTTCCGTTCGCAATAGTGCCCGCGCCGTGGACTTCTACAAAACAGCATTCGGAGCGACTGAAGTATTTCGCATGGAAGAAGGCGGAAGCGTCGTGGCCAGGCTCTCCGTGGAAGGAGCGGAGTTTTGGGTGGGCGATGAATCTCCCGAACATTTCAACTTCAGCCCGCAGACGATTGGCGGCAGTTCCGTTCGAATCATCCTGACGGTAGCTGATCCCGACGCCGTCTTCGCTCGTGCTCTCGGTGCCGGTGCATCGCAGGTCTACCCAGTAAGCGAGGAATACGGATGGCGGCTAGGCCGTGTCGTCGATCCCTACGGACATCACTGGGAAATCGGGCGTCCGCTGGCGTAGTCTCCCGACGGTTTGGCATTGGGCCACGAAAAGAGTGCTGAATTGGCAAATTTCTTTTCTCTGCGCTGCAACATTTTTTCGTGATGCCGCTGGCACGAAGCGCTCAACTCCGGATCGCAACGCGAGTGGAAAACGTGTGTGCCAATAGCCACGCCCAAAGCCGCTCCCACCCACATATCCGAGGCCCAGTGATCGCGGGCCAAGTAGCGGGTTGTTGTCACCGTGAACGCTGCCGTGTAATTCAGTACCTGCACCCAAGGCTTTGGATACTCTTGTGCGACCACTGTAGCCATAGCCCAGGTGAACATCGCGTGTCCACCGGGGAAAGACGTATTAATCATGTGATGCTTCAAAAAGTCGCCGTGCCCATTGCCTTCTCCGGGCCGCTGCCGGCCGGCAATGAACTGCATCGGCGTATAAACCAGGAAGGTGTCGACCAGCGTCTCCAGTTCCACCTGCCCCGTCTCTTTGGCATGGGGATGGTCCCCCTTGATTCCGTAAACCCAGACTCCCGCCAGTGTGCTGGCCAGCGCCGCAATCGAAATATCCGAAGCGTCCTGATAAAACGTGTAATGTCCGCCAGGCAAATTGTTTTCGATGTGGCGGTCCGTCACCAGGAAAAGCGCTGTGGGTGCAAGGACCAGCGCATCCCACTTGAAATTTGAAGGCCTGAACGGAGCTTTGTAGATCTCTTTCTGGTCTTCGAATGTGCGTTTCACCGATCGCGAGATCAGACCATCATGTTTTTCCGAATGCTGCGCTTCACTGGGTGCGCCCCCATCGCCATCGAATATTCCCGCAGGCAACGAGGACACGTCGAAGCGAGGCATGGCCGCGATAAAGCTAGGTTCATTCATCGTGGTCGTTGCGGGACCGAACGCAGTTGTCTGCGAACGAGCGGCAACGGCTAGAACCATTACTACAAGTGCGGGCAGCAGTATTGTGAAAATCTTTTTCTTTTTCGAACTGTGGTTCAAGATGGGGCTCCGGGCGCCGCGAACACCAAGACGCGTCGTTTGGATGCAATCCGTAAAAAATGGTTAATCGAGATTTGTGGCGGCAAGATATACGGAAGAAAATCACATCTGCACATGATACTGCCGACATTCCGGAAAACCCGTAGATTGCCTCGCCAAACACGGTATGTCCCGCTGCTTCCGATGAACTTCACCAACCCATCCTCTCCAGCGCGGCATCTGATTTTCGCGATCTGGTTCTCCGCCGTCTAGTGGCCGCGTCTCACTATTTCTCTCCAGTCGCAGTGAGGTGATGCTGACTGTGTCTGTATGGTGGAGTCCTTGTGCCTTCCCCCGCCCCCATCGCGATCCTTGCCGTTTTCGCCCAACTCGCTCGTTTCACACTCGAATAACTCATCATCAGCCGCGAAGACACCTTCGCCGCCGATCCATTCGAGCGAAATGCTTCTACGTAAGACCTTCGTTGGAATAGTCCTCACGGAGCAGGGACATCCCCGCACGTTCGTGAATACCGAGATTCAGCGCACCAAGATTCACCGCTGAGGAGGCGTGACTGGCTCAGGAGGTGGTGGCGGCGGTGGCGGAATTTGGCCGCTTCCGTTCGGCTTCAGCAACGGATCGGACACCGTTGCACCGTTCTTCACCAGATCGGTTTTCACTTCTATCTTCTGTTTCGCCTGCGCATCGATCTCGGTCTCAAACGTCTGATAGCCAGGTAAGGCGACCCTGATCTTATGTGGGCCCGGAGCTACCAGCATGCCTCGGCCTGTGCCTTCAAATTCTCCTACGTGTCCCACGAATTGTCCGTCGACGAAAACCGCGGCCCGGTTCGGATTGACTGCAATCTTCACCGTCGCGGTCACCGGAGGCATCGGTGCAGTGGGCGCCTTTTGCATTTCCACGCGAACTACCTGCTTTTGTCCGGGCTGTACAGCAACCCGCTGCGTGAAGTCCTGATAACCGTCCTGCCGTACCGTAATCACGTGTTCGCCGGGGAGTAACAGAACCTTCTTCGATCCCTTTAGCTCCTTCAGATATCCGACGTATCCTCCATCGATCCATACGCCCGACGTTCTTTCAACCTTGGATTTCCCCTCGAATTCAATCTCTCCCATTACCTGATTATTTCCTGCATAAATCGCTGGCGTAAGCAGCAAAGTGGACACCACCACTGCTACCCACAACCATCCGAATTCTGCTCGCCGCGAGCCTGTCATCGGGCCTCCTTTATCTATCTTTAGTAGGAAAAAGGAGCATGAAGGCTGCC
This sequence comes from Acidobacteriota bacterium, assembly GCA_003225515.1. GTDB lineage: Bacteria > Acidobacteriota > Terriglobia > Terriglobales > Acidobacteriaceae > Sulfotelmatobacter. The sequence continues at coordinate 9,302 of QIAK01000326.1, forward strand.
AAGCCCTTAAGCCGCTGAAATCAAAGCAAGAGCGCGGGACCGGGGAATCCTCAGCTATGCAAATTGGTCGATCTCAGAGGAACAATTTCGACCCGCCCGCGGCTGACACTATGGCTTGCGTCCTATTAATCAGGCCGCTTTCTTGACGCTATCCTTCAGCAGCCCCAGCCGCACCAGACTTTCCGCCGTAGCGACGATGGACTCCTCGTTCGAACGCGGCGTCCAACCCAGGGTTCGTTGGGCCTTTGCACTGGTGGCATTCTTCACTTTGCCGAGTTCCGGAAGAATTTGCTTCACCGCCGAATCGCGCAGCGCGGCGAGGTGCACTAACCAATTGGGGAGTTGCCGTGTCGGCACTCTCCTGGGGGAGGCGCCCATGCGGCTCTTCAACACTCGTGCGATGTCGAGCATCGCCATGAAATCGCCGGCGACTGCGAGGAAGCGCTCGCCCTTAGCGGCGGGATGCGTCATCGCGCGTATGTGCAAGTCGGCAACATCGCGCACATCGACAGCGCCAAAGTAAAGGCGCGGAACGCCGGGAATAGCGCCGTCCATCATGCGCTGCACGATCAGGATCGAAGTCGAATAGTCGGCTCCCAGCACTGGACCGAAAATGCCTACGGGATTAACCACCGAAAGTTCTAGTGCGCCGCCTTCTTTGGAAATGAAATCCCAGGCCGCGTGCTCGGCGACGGTCTTCGACTTCGCGTAGGCGGTCACCCCTTTGCCATTGGGGTCGGTCCAATTGGTCTCGTTGAAGGGCGCGCTCTGTGGCGGATGGCCATAACCGATCGCCGCGAACGAAGACGTCAGTACCACGCGCTTGACTCCGGCGTCGCGCGCCGCGCGCAGCACCCGCAGCGCTCCTTCGCGTGCCGGCACGATCAATTCATCTTCGTGATTAGGAATGTTCGACGGAAACGGCGAGGCGACGTGCAGCACGTAGTCGCAGCCCACAACGGACTCAGCCCAGCCCGCGTCCTCTTCGAGGTCCGCGACTGTGAACGACAACCGATCGCCCGGCTGCGCGCCGCCCTCGTTCAACATGGCGCGTACATCGCCCTCGCGTTTCAAACTGCGCACGGTCGTACGCACGCGGTAGCCCGCCGCTAACAGCTGCAAAATACAATGAGCGCCGACGAAGCCGGAGCCGCCAGTAACCAGAACCGTGCTATCAGGAGACATGCTCCTACTTTAGATCACGATCGTTTCACTTCTCAATTCTGCCGTAACGCCGGCATCGGAATCGGAATGCTGTAGGTCTTAGCTCCGGTACCGACTCCACCTTCGCAGGTGTTCGGCGGAGTTGTGCAGACTGTGCGCGTTCCCTGGCACTCGGCTGCCCAGAACATGTAACCGAGCATGCCATCGCTGGTGCCGGCGCCATTCGGCGCGACTGTTCTTACATACGTTCCCGTGCTGTTCTCGAGCGACGCGCTAAAGTTGTTGCACTCGGGCGCAGGTCTGTTTCCGGTAACGAGGTAGACGCTGCCCGTAAATTTGGCGGGAGCCAGCGGTCCAATCGGCGGACTGTACTGCGGCTTTCCGTCGATATGTTCCTGCCAGTTCGATTCGGCGGACGAAGTTGAAGGCTGCTTGTTGGGCACCATGGCGTTAGCGTAATCCAACACCGGACTCGATGACTGCAGCCAGCTCGCAGTGGCCTTCTGACAAAGGCCGATCAGATATCGATCACCAGCCGCGAGATCAATGGTCAAGCGCGCCGCGGGATTGCTTCCACTAGCGTCGTACGGAATCTGAGATCGATAAGCGTCAATGAACGCTTGCAACCCGGTCAGGTTCGGGCTGGTGTTGTTTTCGTAATCAATCTCAATTCCTACACCGAGACTCTTGGCGAGTGCGGCCGCATTCAGTCCCAATTGCGTTGCGTTCTGCGAGAGTGCCTGGTCCCAATACGAGGTGTAGGTTATGCCTCCGATGGAGAGCATGACGCGAATATTGTGGGTGGTGAAATAATTCACCACCGCTGCATTCATTCCGACCGGGACACCGTTGGAATCGCCGGAATCGTTGGTCTTGTTGAGCAGTTTGAGCGGCTGCACAAAACTGAGGACCACCAGATTCACCG
>QIAK01000326.1:11553-11964 GCA_003225515.1 Acidobacteriota bacterium
TGTGAGCCTCGCTTCTGAACAGAAGGATTGTACTCAGATGCGGCAGCCGGAATCTTCGTCCACCATTTTTTTGAGTGATTCGAAAATTCCGACTTACGGGTGTCCGCTTGGAATGAATGCAGCGGTGTTGAATATTTCACTTCCCCAGGAGTGAATATCGGAAGTGGGTGGCCGATCCCCGAGGCCTTTGCGGTTAGGGTGGGCACTACAAACCTGCTTTGGCCGACGACCGACGACGAACGAAAAACGACCAACGACCAATGACCAAAGACGACCGACGACGGACGACCGACGACGGACGACCGACGGCAAACCAACAACAGGCTACGCCTTCAGTAGTGATGCCCGAGCACGTACACCTGCTGATCAGCGAACCAGAACGCTCGAAATTGTCTGTGGCGATACAGATGC
>QIAK01000327.1 GCA_003225515.1 Acidobacteriota bacterium
TACAAAAGGCGCTTTATGGCGCCCTGTGGAAGAACATTCCAGAAGGTAAGTTCCTCCCTCGGCGGCGAAGCCGCTTGGAGGTTGGCCAGAAATTACGCTACGTTTACGCCGTACTGCTGACGATACTCGCGCTCAATGGACTCCATCTGGTCCTTCAGGCGCAGTTTCAGCTTCTTTAGGCGGACTTCTTCCAGCTTTTCGTCTTCGCTGAGATAACGTTTTTGGGTGAGTGTATCGAGGCGTTTCGAATACAGAGTGTGCTCGTGAGCTAGTTTGCGGAACTCCTCATGATTGGTGAGAAGTTGGTCTCTCGAAGTCAGCATCCAGCAGACCTCCAACCGGGATATATATGGGCTCAGGCTAGCACACGGTAAAAACGGGTTCAATGCCAAAAATGTGGTGCAAATCTCAGTATGAGAATGAGGGTTATAGGACTCGATAACGGTACAGGACAGCATTTTCCATGGGATTGACGTAGTAGGACTTTCGGCGCCCAGCCCGCTCGAAGCCAGCCTTTTCATAAAAAGCGACAGCTGCGGCATTCGATTCCCGCACCTCAAGCAACAAGGCTTCACTGTTGGTTTCGCGAGCGGCGGCTAACAGCGAGTCCAACAGCCGTTTTCCTGTTCCCTTCCTGCGGTCGGACTCTGCGACGACGATGTTCTCCAACTCCCATTCCGGAGCAAGGTGCCGGGCCACAAGAAAACCCATCCGGACGGATCTTGGATCGTCATTAGTCTCCGGTACGGATTCGAGCGGCGCCTCCGCCACCAGTACGAGACGTTCCGGACCTTCGCGCTCGAATGCCTGTCGATACTGCTGTTCAGTCCAGTGCGCCGCGTTAGGGGATTGTTGCTCCAATCTGAGGATGTATGGAATGTCATCGCGAGTTGCGGGGCGGACGCGCAAAGGTTTTTAGAAGTTCGGCGATCAGTGGTTTCAGCCCGAAGTTAGCAGCTGGAGCCTGTTTTCACAAATATCTCGGCATCGGAGCGTCGCATGTAGTTCGCTTCTAACTGCTCGGGCGAGACGTTGTTCCCGGCCTGCATCTTCTTCCATCCGAAGCGCGCGATCATTTCAGCACCGGGCGCTTCGACCTCAGAAACCGTAATTCCGGCCTCGCGGGCCGCTGCAGCCAAGTTCGAATCGGGAGTTGCGACCGTTGACTCCCGGGCCGCGGACAAGAACTCGGCTTTCGACAGAAGCTCCTCGCGCAGGACCTGCACCGATTCGCCCGCAATTGCATAAGACCCGAAGAAAACTTCTCCGCGTCCGCCGTCCAGTACAGCCACGACCTTGCCGTGCACGCGGCTGGTAGTTGCAATCAATTCCAGAAGCGATACTGCCGCGATCGGCTTGCCCAGAATCTCGGCCAATGCCTTGATTGCAGCCAGTCCCACGCGCAGCCCGGTAAAAGATCCCGGCCCGGATACCACAATGAAGCCACCGATGTCGGCCTTGTTGAAACCGTGCTTCTGCAGTAGCGCAGCGATCTGCGGGACCAGTTGCGCGGAGAACATGCCTCCTGCGAGGGGCACGACTTCCATCACTTCGGCATCATCATTCGCGCCGCGCTCACCGGTACGTGCGACGGCAACGGTGCCGTTCTTGCCCGAGGTGTCGGTGACGAGAAGAAGCATGTTCTTTCTTTCGTTCGATCCGTGGAAATCCGTGGCCGGTTTCGGTGGCTAACCCTGCACTAACTCCAGAAGCACGCCGCCCGTGCTCGATGGATGAACAAACACGTACTGATGTCCTCCCGCGCCCTGTTTAATCTCTTCCGAGACCAGCCGGACGCCGTCTTCTTTTAAGCGCGCGACTGCCGCGGGCAAGTCCGGCACCTTGAGGCAGACATGGTGGAGACCTTCGCCACGCTTCGCGATAAATTTCGCGATGGTGGAATTCTCCGACGTCGCTTCAAGTAGTTCCAGACGGCTATTTCCCACCGGAACCATCACGAGCCGCACCTGTTCCTGCTCGACAGTCTCTTCGGGCAAAACGGGGAGGCCAAGCTTTTCGTAAATCGCTTTGGCTGCAGCGAGCGACTTTACCGCAATGCCGAGATGATCGATGCTGAAGTCCATTTTGCCCTTTTAGGAAAACTGTTTCAGACTTTGGCCACGGATTTACAATCTGAAATCGCCCTCGCTGTTTCCCTGCCTTTGCCGCAATCTCCTCCACCAACGTATACGGGTCGCGCTTGTGTTCGGCCACCTCTGCCGCCAGCGCTTCCAGGTTCCCGTCGCCTAACTGAGCGCGCGCTTTTTCCAGCATCACGTCGCGCAGCATTTCTACCAGCCGTTCCTGCCAGTTCTGGACGCTCTTTTTTAGTGCCAAGTTTTGTTCCTGCAAATATTCCACGTAGGAAGCAATCGCCGCCGCGAGTTCGTCGATTCCACTCCCCTCGCTGGCAACTGTTTTCACAATCGGAGGCGTCCAGCCATCGTGCCGCAGGGCGAGCGACTGCAAGGCCCGAATCTCGCGTTCGACGCGCTCGGCGCCTTCGTGATCGCTCTTGTTGATCACGAAGATGTCGGCTATCTCCATAATGCCAGCTTTGATGCTCTGCACGTCGTCGCCCATGCCGGGCACCAGAATCACGACCGTAATATCCGCGAGCCGCACGATATCGATTTCATCCTGCCCCACGCCGACGGTCTCCACGAGGATGACGTCGCGTCCCGAGGCATCGAGCACGGTGGTTACGTCGGCCGTGGTGCGCGCCAGGCCGCCGAGCGATCCGCGAGTGGCCATGCTGCGAATAAAAATTCCGGAATCCGCAAAGTGCGCCTGCATCCGGATACGGTCGCCCAGAATCGCTCCACCGGTGTACGGGCTGGTTGGGTCGACAGCCACAATTCCCACAGTTTGGTTCTGCTTGCGATAGAGCCGCGCCAGATGGTCGACCAGAGTGCTCTTCCCCGCTCCCGGCGCGCCCGTCAGCCCAACCACGCGAGCCCGCCCACTCTGGGGAAATAGCGCCTTCAGCAGGTCGGACCATCCTGGCGCGCGATTCTCGACCATGGAGATCGCCCGCGCCAGGGCCCGCACATCGCCCGATCGGAGCGAGTCAATTGTCGATTGCATGTCTCGATTGTTCAACCGATTAGTGTAAAGCAGGACGAGCACCCACGAAACTGGAGCCTTGCTTTATCATCCGGAGTCGCCTCTTAATACCTCACGCACCTACATGCGGGACAGGTCCATCGACCTTCGCTGCTCACACCCAGCGGCGTGCCACAAAAGGGACACACCACGTCGGCAGCTGGCTGGATTTTAGAAAGGTGATCTTTGAGAGAGGGCTCCGCCGGAGTTCGCAAGAGATGCCTCAGTAGAAACGTCCCACCTGCCGGGGCTGCAATTCGAAAAAACCACGTGAGCCCGTCATTCGAACCAGTCGGAGTCAGCCAAAACATGCCGGAGAGTAGAACCAGGCATCCGAAACCGATCCATTTAAACGAACGGCGGGTTTTGACGTGAACATGCGGATCGCGCCCGCATTCGCTGCACTTCCAATGATTCCAGAAGCCCACCGGCAAGATCGGAATCCAGAATACGTGGCCGACATCGAACGTTCGTACCGCGAACGATAGGCGAGGCTTGTCGCAACCAAGGCAGTAATCATTGCGAAAGGCAACGCGTTTCGGCCAGAAGTGGTAGGCGCCGTGAACGATGTACATGGTGATCGCGAAGACGACCGGAACCGTTGCCGCTTGACTCGGCTAGCCTAATCTTTCAACAATTGTCGCGCAATCACCAGTCGTTGAATTTCGCTGGTACCCTCACCGATCGTGCAGAGTTTTACGTCGCGGTAAAACTTCTCGGCGGGATAGTCTTTGATAAATCCGTAACCACCATGAATCTGCACGCCTTCGTTGGCGCACTTCACGGCGACCTCGCTGGCATAGAGCTTTGCCATGGACGATTCC
>QIAK01000448.1 GCA_003225515.1 Acidobacteriota bacterium
TCGACTATGACAATGATGGGAATCTGGACTTGTTTCTTGCGAACGGCAATCCCGACGATCTCATCGAAAGCCTACATAGTCAGGTGAAGTATCAAGAGCCGCTCATGCTCTTTCACAATACTGGCAAGGGCTTCCAGAACGTTAGTGCGCAGAGCGGCCCTGTATTCACGAAACCTCTGTCAGCTCGCGGGATGGCGATCGGTGACTTCAATAACGATGGCGCCATTGGCGTACTTGTGGCAATCAATGACGGGGCTCCCGTTCTGTTACGCAACGTTGTTGGAAGTCAGAACCATTGGCTTGGAATCAATCTTGTTGGCACAAAATCGAATCGCGACGCCATTGGAGCCCGGGTCACTTATCAGTCTGGAGATCTGAAGCAGCAGCGCATGAAGATCGGCGGAGGCAGTTTTCTGTCTTCCCATGATCCACGGATGGTGCTGGGGGTTGGAAAAAGAACGAAGCTCGACTGGGTAGAGATACAATGGCCGCTTCCCAGCGGCAAGGTCGAGCGTATTACCGAGCTTCCGATTGATCGTTACATCACCATCATCGAGGGCACAGGAAAGTGGAAGTGACCGCGAAGTGACCGCGTGAAGTGACCGTGAAGGATAACCGGCACAAGTTCCCGTGCGAAACCCTGCTCTGGTTGCATTCGCAATTTCGTTTGGAACAACCTGCGTAACCCTTCCCATCATTCTGAAGTTTGCCCGAAGGCACCAGATCTATGATCCCTATGGTCCGCTCAAGATTCACACTGTTCCTACTCCGCGGTTAGGAGGCGTCGCGATATTCGCAGGGCTGGTGGCTGGAACACTTGTTTCCGCGAGGCGAGCGGACTCTGAAGCTATCTACCTGTCGCTTTGGGCTGTCTGGCTTGCCGGTCTCCTCGACGATGTGTTCGGCTTGTCGCCCTTGCCTCGCCTGATCATCCAGGCAGCCGCAGCGGTTCCCATTTGGCTGGCAGGCTGGTCTGTGCCGGCTGGCCCTCCTTACTTAAGCCTTCTCTTCACAATTTTGTTCATGGTTTGCTTCATCAACGCGTTGAATTTGTTGGACGGAGCTGACGGCTTGGCCGCCGGAGTAGCCGGCATCATCGCGCTGGCATTCATCTTGCTCTCTTCATCGGATACGACCCCATGGAGTGTAGTTGTGGAGGTTAGCCTTCTTGGGAGTTGCATTGGCTTTCTGCTATTCAATTTCCCTCCTGCCAGAATCTTTATGGGCGATTCAGGCAGCACTGTCCTGGGATTCGTATTGGGTCTCATGTCACTTAGTTTCTACCGGCACCGTCCTCCGGGTCATGCCTCAGTGCTGGCTCCTCTTCTGTTTTCAGGTGTCCCTCTTTTGGACGCTGCATTCGCAGTTGTACGAAGACTAGCCCGGGGTATTTCACCCTTCCAAGGGGACCGGGAACACTCCTATGATCTTCTTTTGAAGCGCGGCTGGTCGGCACGCAAGGTTGCATTCGCTTCCTATGCCGCAACCATCGTGCTCGTCATCCTTGGGTTCCTCTGTCGGTGACTCGCCAAGCATTCATCCCTGTCCTTCGGGAAAGGGTAAGTTAGCGGATCACTCGATGACCTCGGTTCCAGCAGGAATCCTCGCACTTGCTTTATGATGGAGTATTGTTCAACCTACATCGGAGAAACCAGACGTGGCTCAGACGGAAACCGACGGCTTAGAGGTCTTGGAAACCAGGGAGTGGGTCGATTCTCTGGACTACGTTCTTGAGAAGGGCGGTCCCAACCGGGCTGGGCGCCTCCTGCAACAGTTGGCCTTGCACGCGCGGCGCGAGGCCGGGGTAAACCTGCCATTTACGGCGACTACGCCCTACCAGAATACGATTCCGTCCCAGCAGCAAGCTCCGTTTCCCGGCAGCCAGGAGATGGAACGCCGCATCAAGAGCCTCGTCCGCTGGAATGCTCTGGCCATGGTCGTCCGCGCCAATAAAATGCAGGAAGGCATTGGCGGACACATTTCTACCTTCGCCTCCGCCGCCACTCTCTACGAAGTCGCCTTCAATCATTTTTTTCGTGCGCAAACTGAAAGCGGCGACCGCGACGTTGTCTACTTTCAGGGTCATGCCGCCCCCGGAATCTATTCCCGCGCATATCTCGAAGGCCGCATTTCCAAAGAGAAACTGCAAAACTTTCGCCGCGAACTGAAGCCCGGCGGTGGCCTGAGTTCCTATCCTCATCCCTGGCTCATGCCCGACTTTTGGGAATTCCCCACCGTCTCCATGGGATTGGGCCCAATCCAGGCCATCTATCACGCGCGCTTCATCAAATATCTGGAGAATCGCGGCCTCAAGCAGGCCACCGGCGGCAAAGTATGGGCATTCCTCGGCGATGGCGAGATGGATGAACCGGAGTCGCTGGGTTCGATCACGCTGGCCTCGCGCGAGCGCCTCGACAACTTAATTTTCGTGGTCAACTGCAACTTGCAGCGGCTCGATGGCCCGGTGCGCGGCAATGGCAAGATCATTCAGGAACTGGAAGCCATATTCCGCGGAGCCGGATGGAATGTCATCAAATGCATCTGGGGCTCCGATTGGGACAGCCTCATTCAAAACGATCGCGATGGCTTGCTGGTCAGGCGGTTGGGCGAAGTCAGCGACGGTCAATACCAGAAATATTTCGTCGAGAGCGGCGCCTATTTCCGGCAGAACCTGTTCGGCACTGATCCCCGCCTGCTGAAGATGGTCGAACATCTTTCTGACGACCAGCTCTCTCGCTTGCGTCTTGGCGGTCACGATCCCATTAAGGTTCATGCCGCATTCCGTGAAGCGGTCGATCATACCGGCCAGCCCACCATTGTCCTGGCCAAGACCATCAAGGGTTACGGACTCGGCGAGGCCGGCGAAGGTAAGAACATCACGCACCAGCAAAAAAAACTGAACGAAGACGAGTTGCAGATGTTCCGCTCGCGTTTCGGAATTCCTATTCCCGATGACGAGTTGCATGAGGCGCCTTTCTATCGCCCCTCCGACGATAGCGCTGAGATCAAGTACATGCAGGCGCGCCGCCAGCAGCTCGGCGGATACATGCCCACCCGCAAAGTGCGGGCCGCAGCGCTGAAAGCCGTGCCTGAAGCGCACTTCGAGGAATTCAATAAGGGCACCGACGGACGCGAAGTTTCCACCACTATGGTTTTCGTGCGGCTGCTGGCGAAGTTGTTGCGCGACCCCGAACTTGGCAAGCTCATCGTTCCCATCGTTCCCGACGAAGCTCGCACATTCGGCATGGAAGCCCTCTTTCGCCAGGTCGGAATCTATTCCAGC
>QIAK01000449.1 GCA_003225515.1 Acidobacteriota bacterium
ATACGTTGCCGCCAGTTCCTTCAGGAAATGCCGGGTAAACAGTGGGATGTCTTCCTTGCGCTCGCGCAGCGGCGGGACAAAAAACGGAATCACATTCAGCCGGTAGAACAGATCTTCCCGAAAATTTCCGCGCGAGATTTCTTCTTCCAGATCTTTGTTGGTCGAAGCGATCACGCGCACATCGACGGTGATCGTCTCATCGCTGCCCACGGGCGTAAAACGCTGCTCCTCAAGGGTGCGCAACACCTTCGATTGCGTCTTCAGGCTCATATCGCCCACCTCATCGAGAAAGAGTGTTCCTCCATGAGCCCTCTGGAACTTACCTTCTTTATCGGCGGCCGCGCCGGGAAACGATCCCTTGCAATGTCCAAACAATTCGCTCTCGATCAGGTCTTCCGGAATCGCGGCGCAGTTGACCTCGACAAAGGTTTCGTCCTTGCGCAAGCTCTGTGCATGGATCGCGTGGGCGACGAGCTCCTTGCCAGTCCCCGATTCGCCATAAATTAAGACGCGGCCGTTGGTGGGAGCCATCAGTCCAATCTGCTGGCGGAGAGCTTTCATGGGGATGCTGTCGCCCACAATGATGCTCTTCACCTGAAGCTGCTTTTTTAGATCAACATTCTCGCGATGCAGCTTCTTGGACTCGATCGCGTTCTTGACCAGGATCAAAGTCTTTTCGATGGAGAGCGGCTTTTCGAGGAAGTCGTACGCGCCTAGTTTGGTTGCGCGTACCGCAGTCTCTATCGTTCCGTGGCCCGAGATCATGATCACCTCAGGAGGATTATCGAACTCGCGAATCCTCTCCAGAGTTTCGAGACCGTCGATGCCGGGCAGCCAGATATCGAGCAGCACCACCTCAAACGCGCTTTTTCGCAGCAGCTCAAGACACGCTTCACCACTCTCCACGGAAGACGCAGAGTAACCTTCGTCAGAAAGAATTCCCGCCAGAGAGTCGCGAATTCCCGCTTCGTCGTCAACGATCAGGATGTTATGCATGTTGTCGGAAATATACGCTAAGCATGTTGAACGTTCACGGCTGCCGGCGTGGACTCGGGCACCACTGGAAGTTCAACGATGAAGCGCGTGCCGATAGGGTGGTTCTCCTCTACGCGGATCGAGCCATGATGGTCTTCCACGATCCGGCTCACAATGGCCAGGCCCAGTCCGGTGCCGCGCTTCTTGGTGGAAAAATAAGGCAGGAACAGTTTCTCCTTGAGTTCGCGGGTCACGCCATGGCCCGTATCGGCCACCGTGATCTCCACCGCGTCTCGGCTTGCCACCAGCGCAGTTGAAATCTCAATCTCACGCACTACCGAATCTTGCGAGGCCTCGGCGGCATTGTCCACGAGGTTAGCGATCGCGCGCTTGATCGCCTCGCTGTCCGCCAGGACTCTCGGTAAATCGGAGGCTAAGGTCGTATGAACGCCAATTCCATCCAGCCTGCCATGGAACATGGAGAGCGCGTTTTCGATCACTTCATTAATATCCGCGGGCTGCGGTTTTGCCACTGGGAACCGGGCCAGTGTCGAGAACTCATCCACCAGTCGCCTGACAGTCTCCGCGGCTCCCGCAATGGTTTCAGCACAAGCGCGCACGACGCCGACGGATGCGGGATCGTCCGGCGTAGCGCGGTCCAGATGCCGCTGAATGCGTTCCGCTGACAATGCGATGGGAGTGAGCGGATTCTTGATTTCATGCGCAACCCGGCGCGCCACTTCCCGCCATGCGGCCTGCTTCTGCGCTTTCAGCAGGTCGGAGAGATCTTCAAACACCACCACGTACCCGGAGCCCTCGCCCTGATGCCTCAGGGTAGCCACCGTAACGGCGACGTTCAATGACGCCCGTGGCAACTGCATCTCCATCTGGCTGGTTGTCATTCCCATGCGGTCAGCCCGCCTCAAAAGGGGCTCGAAATCTTCCAAAACCTCGGCGGGAAAAATATCTGCTAGAGATGCTCCGCGCAGACTCTCACTCCCGATCTCGCGTCGCGCATCGGGATTAAACATCCGCAGCAGAGCTTGGTTCACATGGCTCACCCGCCGCTCCGCATCCAGCGAAAGCACCCCGGTGGGAATGCTTTCCAGAATAGTTTCCATCTGCCGGCGACGCTGATCAAGTTCCGCGTTGGCGGCGCTCAAATCCCGGCTCGAAGCTTCAATCTGCCGGCGGCTGCCTTCCAAATCCTCAGCCATGCGATTGAACGAGCGCACCAGATCCCCGATTTCATCGGCGGCACTGACCGGCACACGGTAATCCAGGCGTCCACGTGAAATTTCCTGCGTGGCCTCCGCCAGCGCCGAGAGCGGCCGCGTCACAATTTTTGAGAGGAACAGTGCAAGCCACGTCGTGACGAAGAGCACGATCATCGTGAGCAGCAGCAACAGGCCCATGTAGGTGCGGCGGACCAGTCGCCGCTCCCGAGCCAGATCGTAATAGCGTTGCTGGCTGGCTTCCACCTGGTGTACGGTTTGCGAGAACTCGCGCGGAAGCGGAATCGCCACCAAAATCAAGCCTCCCCCGGCAACCGAACCGCTGCCCAGTGTGTAGTCGGTCTGCTGCCAACTGAATTGGGCCGGGTGCCCCGAGGCGGCCTCCCCCAGCGGCAATTTTGATTTCAAAACTGCCCAGGGAGCGGGAGAATTGAAACTCGCTTCTTCATTGTCATCCTTCACCGCCAGTGCGAAGCCCCCTTGTAGCGTCAATTCATGGTGCTGAAATTCGCTGACTACACCTGAAAATCCATGCCCAGAAAAGCCACGCTCGATTTCCGGAGAGGCCGCGATGGAGGATGCTTCCGCCCTCGCATTTTGCATGGCGTAGCTGGCCAGTAGAGTAGCCATGGCATGCGTATCGGCGCGTACCTCCTCGACCGGAGTCGAAAACCACTTGTCGATTGAACGATTCATCAATCCGTACGCGAACCAGTACATCACCATAACCGGCAGAGAAGAAAGCAGAAGCGCGCCCGCCACCATGCGTGTGCGAAATTTTGAGCCCAGCACGCCCAGTCGTCTCTCGGCAAAAAGTTTCAGTAGATTGCGCATCAGAACGAATGTGAGCGCGACGAACAGCAGGAAGATCAGCGCGGAGAGCGCGGCGAAGACAATAATGTCCTGATTGTTTCCGGGACGCAGGAAAGTTAGGTCAAAGGCAGTCTGCGAGACGAGAATGGCCAGCAAGAGAAAAACCGAAATCGCCAGCAGAATGATTACCTGCTTACGATGCGACGTCTTCTGAGGCGGGACTGAAGTCGTTTTTGCCATCGGCATTCCGCATCGGGCGGCTGTCTGCCGACAAGCCGCCAGAATCTGCAAGTCATTATAGATGCACGGTCATGCGGGTAAGCTGCACAAGGTGAGCCCGGTTCTTCACTAGCTGTTGGGGAGTCGGATTGGTATGCGCCGGCGGGATGGTTCGTTGCTTGACCCGAGTCGACGAAAGTGAGGCCAGCC
>QIAK01000450.1 GCA_003225515.1 Acidobacteriota bacterium
AGGGCGATGCCGCCGATGAGTAACAGGTGCATGGGCTGAAACAGACCTTCAAGCATGGGTTCTCCTCAGTACAAGTAGATGAGTCAGGTTTTGTAAAAAGTGGCGCGGGCCCATGAGCACCCGCGCCGTCACCGCAACTGTTCAATCTCTGTCCACCATCAGTGGCCATCACGCATGGCTTTGTCTGCGTCACTGGCAAGATCGTGCAATAGCTGCATGAATTGCGCGGACTGGCCAATGAAGAGCCCGTCCCCGGTAAGCGCGTTCACTGCTCCCATGGCCGCACCCTTTGTCTCCGTGGGCCGAATAATTGAGCACGGAGGAAACTGGCGGCTGAGGAACACCGTCGGTTCGGGCATGATCAGGTTCGTCTGAAAGTTTTCCCCACCAAAAGGCGGAGAATTCAAGTCAGGAAACGTGACAGAGACACCGGTAACCGGATCGATTACATGATTCAACGGAGGCGCGTTGCCGGCTTTGTCATGCCAGGTTTGGAAATGGCAAATCTCGGTGCCGCCGATGCTAAGTAAAATGCGCAGCGCTTCCGTGCCAGAAGCTCTCTGTGCCTGCTCGGCATAGAGACTGGTCCCGCCCTGTTCGATCCAAGGAAAATGAAATCCTGCGGTATTTGCGACCGCTTGAAGAAAAGTGGAATCATTCACATCGGAGTCCGTTCGGGGAATTGCCGTGTGCTGCCCTACTGCGAGCGTGGGGATTGCATTGGGGAACTTATCCCCGAGATCAGGGTTCCTGGTCCGGCTCCGATACCGTGTCCACCAATCAGTGTGCACGCTGAGTTGGGTGAGGTTGGTGAGACGCCCGAAATTCCTGTTGGCTCCCGTCGCCTGGCTGCTGGGCAGCGTGCGAAAGGCATCGAGGTTAACGGTTGCAGCGCCTTTAGCCGAGAGATAGGCATTCAGGAAATTTTCGTGGGTCAGTTCATCTTCCGTGTTGTCGGAAATGTACTGGTCCATATCTTCATCAAGCTGTTTGATAGCCTCGGTGTAAGCGGCATTTCCGCCGGTGACTTGCGAGGGATATCCGGGGATCAACTGGCTTGCCAGCTTCGAGACCTCGCCATCCTGCACGCCGGCGAGTTCGTTGTATTGCAACCAGATATCACTCTCGATTATTTCAGCGGCAGTGACGAAGCGCAGAAGAGCCGCATCGCCTTTGCTGAGCGATCCGCCGTCGTCGGCTCTCGCTCCTACCCGCAGCAAAGGTGCCGCGGAGAGCGCCGCCCCGGCAACGCCCATTCCTCTTAAGAATGAACGCCGGCGGATCTGTTTGGAAAGCTGGGAGTCGGCTTCGTGATTGGTGGATGGTTGAGCTGTTTTCGCTATCACCTCAGTGGAAGGGGGCTTTTCTTTGCTCATGACTTTTCACTCCAATTCTGTGCGATGACGTTGCAGCTCGAAGTCAGGGCATCGAAGACAACGTGAGGACAGCATAGGGCTCTGGGAGGATGGAGCGTGTCACGGGAAGGTTAGAGAGTTGTCAAAAGTTCGTCTTATCCTATTTCGGAATCTACTGAAGGCAGATCCATGCGCTATTCAGCGAATCCTGAGTTGATAATATGTCTTTGTTCGCAGGAGAAAGCTAAATGGGCAAATTCCTCGTCGGGTTGATTTTGGGATTGATAGTGATTCCGGTGTGCGTCTATATGTATTTCTCTTCGGGAAGCGCGCCGGTTGCGACTTCCTCGGAGCCAATGCCTTTTGAAAAGATGCTTGCGGGAATGGCCTTGCATGCACGCATGGACAAAGAGATGCCGAAGTCCGTTCCCATTGCAGCAGATGAGTCTGCATTCGTTGCCGGGGCTCAGATCTACAAAGATCAATGCGCCGTGTGTCACGGCCTGCCTGCACAAGCGCAGACTGCGATCGCTCAGGGAATGTATCCTAAGCCTCCGTAGTTGATGCAGGGAAAAGGGGTGACCGACGATCCACCTGCGGAATCGTACTGGAAAATTGCGGGCGGCATTCGCATGACAGGAATGCCGGGATACGATAAGACACTTTCGGCCACACAGATGTGGCAGGTCAGCCTTTTGGTTGCGAACGCCGACAAATTGCCGAAGTCGGCGAAAGACGCTCTGGTCGCCGGACCTGCGCCCACCATGCCCGATGTGAATAAGAAGATGCCGGACATGAAAAGATAGCGGCGGCTTACGGGTCGATGCAGGATTCCGGCGATACAGTGTCGCGGCGGAACTCCTTTTTCATTGGGACCAATCCCAGATCAGTGTAGAGGTAGGGTGTGATGGTGCTCGCTGCGCCCTGGTCAGAATAAATCAGTAGTTCTGCCCAACCGTCGCGGTCGGAGTCGAATTCGTTGAGGATGGCTTGAA
>QIAK01000451.1 GCA_003225515.1 Acidobacteriota bacterium
TGGCATTGGTTCGCTCTATGCTCGCGAATGCACGATCCCAGTTTCGCCTTTGAACATCGACCAGAAAGTTTGCCATGGCCTGTTCCGGAGTCGACGCATTCGCGCTGAAGCCGGGAAGAGCGGAGCCCGATGCGATACCGACGGTTCCCTTGGAGCGTCCTGCTCCCGTCAAACCGACGGCCATCAGAAGCACGGTAACGGCAACGATGATGACTGGCAGTAGTCGTTTCATTTTCGTTTTCTCAGGTTCGCTTTCTAGGCGACGTAGTGCCCTTCGCGTTCATCCAGACGGACAGGCGACTCGACCAATCTTGGGGCTCGTCGCCTCGCCGGCAGCAATATTTCTAGGAACATTGCCAGAACACTGATTCCGATTGGAATTGTGCCCCACATCAAACCCATCCACGCAGGAGGGATCGCGTCGGACTCGATGCGGTGCGCGGGAGGGACATCATCTTTCGACCACGTGGTGATGTCACCATTGTTGAAGGTCTCGGTTTTACGCCACCCTGCGAAGGTCAGGAGTGGTTCGTAATACGAATCGTGCACAAAAATGTACTTCAGTCCGTAGCGGTTCGCATGTTCAAGCATCGCCCGCAGCGAGGCCATTCCGGCGGAGCCATAGAATTTGGCATTCGTCAGCTGAGCCGATCCGTAGCGCGTCATTTCGGGCAAAAGTCGCGCGGAATTGTAGTCTCCATCGACGCTGCTGGCGTCGGTATAGGTAGACACCTGCGCGAGTTCGCTGCCAAAACCCAGTGTGAGATAACGGTAAGAATCGTGCCCGTCGCGGTTGAGAAATGCGATGACCGGATCGACGTCCATCGTAATGGTTGGACGATACGGGTTGGCTCTGAGCCAGAACAGCGCCGCGCCGATACTGATGACAGCGGCCAGAGATAACACCACAGCGGCCTTGTTACTAAAGCGTTCCAGAAGTTCAATGGCGAGCAATCCAACAATCGGCATCACCATCAGGGTGGCCCAAAAAGTAAAGCGTTCAAAAGTCAAAATGTCATAAGCTCGGCCAAGCAGCCATTTCGGCAGAGGAGTGGTTCCGCCCAATCCGAAAAGAAACGTCAGCCAGAAGCCCAGCAGGAGGGGGCGGAACCGTGGTACCGACGAACCGCGGATCACGATAAACGGGAAAGCAAAAATCAGTGCGCCATATGGAATCAAGAAATAGTTGATTCCCGTAACTGAGTTCAGCAGAAAGTTTGCGCGGCTGTCGTGAGGAATCGGGATCTGATGAATGGGGTGTTGGATGAGCGCCATCCAATAGGGAAGCAACACTAATCCAACTCCAACTCCAACCAGAATGGCAAACACCAGAGCGCGGGAGATTACTCCTCCTACAGACGAATCTGTGCGCTCCTCGCGTGCATCCATACAGGCGACCAGCAGCACCGGTCCGGCAAAGAGGATGATGCCGAAAATCAGAGTAACGTGGTGAGCCGCAGCGGCAGTCAAACTGAGCGCCACGCCTTTCACCAGCGAGCGGCCTGATTTCTCAGTCGACCATTCATAGAAGTAAGGCAAAGCATTCAGGTACAGGGCAGCGGAAGAAACTGTCGCCAATTGTCCGGCTTGGTAAACGAGGAAGGCGAGCGCTCCCAAAAAAATGCTTCCCAAGGCGGCGTAACTTGCGGCGCGTTCATCCACCCAGATCCTGGCAAAGCGCAACACTCCCACCGGCAGCAGCAAGACTGCAATCAGCTGCACCAGCATGTACCCCATCTTCAAGCCAACAATGGTGGAGAACAGCGCAATCCATTGATGCGTCAGCGGAGGATACGTGGTTTGCGAAAATCCCGCGAACCACTTCTCATTCCACGGATTGAACCAGTGGTGCGCGTAGTGGGAAGCGAGAAAAATGTGGAAGTTGGTGTCGAACGATCCTGCAGGCAGCTGCATCAGCAACAGAGGCCCATGCACAGCGAGCGCCACCAACACGATTGCCAATAGCGGAATGGGACGAGAGTAGTTTTCGTTCATGAAGTGACAGACTCCAGTGCCCTTAGCGTGACCTTTGATTCCGAAATGATCTGAGGGGTTTACCGCAATTTTTGCCTGGAAGCACCCGAGGGGTGCTCGTTCCCGAGTTCTGCAGCGTCCCGGTACCCCTGTTTTCTATAGAAGGCAAACCTACTTGCCCGCACTGCATCTGAAATGGACCACAGGGCTTCCTGTGCGAGAGCTTCTTTCGAGTCTCTCCAGATATTTTGTAAAGCGTGGTGACTAAGTGAAAAGCCGGTTTCCGCTCACGAGCTTTTGCATTGTCATGGTCCTTGGCGTGATTGGCCGGACCTTTGGTCAGACCTACGACGTAAGCGGCGGAGGATCTGCCTCACAATCCAGCCCGCAAACCAGCAAAACACAACAAACTGACGCGCCTCAGAGTGGTCCGGATTTCAGTTGGGGATCGGGTATTCAGGTAGCCCGTCAGGCTCGCGCCGCGCAGGATGCTCTCAAAAAAGGTGATTACTCTGCGGCAGTGTCGTACGCCGACCAAGCCGCGAAATCTGCGCCACAGAATCCAGAACTCTGGTTCTTGCTGGGGTACGCGGCGCGCCTGGCGGAGCGGTATCCACTTTCTATCGATTCTTTCAATCATGGGTTGAAGCTCCGGCCAAATTCGGTGCGGGGGCTTGCCGGATTGGCGCAGACGTACGCCAAAATGGGCCGCGATCAGGAAGCCGAGCAATTGCTGAAAAAGGTCGTTGAGGCCAATCCGAAAGATGCAAACAGCTTGCAACTCGCGGGCGAGTTGATGCTCAGCTCCGATCCTAAAGCCGCTCTCGACTTGCTTCAGCGCGCCGAAGCTGTGCAACCCACCGCCCACACCGACCTGCTGATCGCGCATGCTTACGAACGTCTGGGGCAACCGGAGGAATCGACCAGATATTTGAACCGTGCGAAAACTCGGGCCCCGCGCGACCCCGAAGTCTTACGGGCTGTTGCCGGACAATATCGCGATCAAGGGAAGTACGATGAGGCCCTCGCGACCTTGCAAGCGATCCCAAACAAGACCACCGACGTGCTTGCTGAAATGGCCTATACCTATCAACTCGCCGGGAAGCAGCAGGAGGCCGCAACGCTGTACACGCGGCTGGCCAAGGCAGCCAAAGGAAACATCGGGCTAGAGCTGAGCGCGGCGCAGGCCTGGGTGAACCTGGGACAGACCGACGCGGCCCGTCCATTTCTAGACGCGGCGCGCCAGATTGATGGCAACAACTACCGCCTGCACGCCATTCTCGGCGGCCTTGCCGAATCGGAGGACCGGCTACAGGAAGCTGGGGACGAGTACAAGCTCGCCATGCAGAATGTTCCTCCGCGGCCGCAAGAAGGTCCGCTATATCCGATTGAACTCAGACTGAATCTTTACGAGATTGATGTGCGGCAAGACGATGCGGCAGGGGCAAAGCAGGAGCTGGATGCTGCCACGGCGGCCATTCGGCAAGTCCATGTTCCGGAGCAGAGCCGTCCGGAGATGTTGAGGCTGCGTGCAGTTGTCGAATCCGCCGCCGGAGATTTTGAAGCGGCCAATCGAGATTTGAAAGAAGCACTCGCGCTGGCTCCCGGAAACGTGAATTCGTTGATGAATCTAGGTTCCCTGTTGTGGAAGATGGGCCAGAAGGATGCGGCTCGCGATACATTCACGAAAATTCTCGAGCTCGACAAGAATAACCGGCAGGCACTTTCGTCTCTTGGCTATCTCGCACGCGACGCAGGCGATACGAAATTGGCGGAAACTTACTTTTCCCGAGCGATCGCAGCTCATCCGAGAGATTATGCTCCCTACCTTGCATTGGGTGATCTCTACACAGCGGAGCGCAAGTTTCCACAAGCTGAGTCCAATTACGAG
>QIAK01000452.1 GCA_003225515.1 Acidobacteriota bacterium
CTGTGTGGGTGCGTCTCGAAAGTAAACCAGTCGAGTTTGACACCCAAACACAGATCGTCGCGCTTCTGAGTGACCGCATGAAGGCGCTAGCAACTGACGCTCAGCGACGCCAGGCCGAAAAAACGTCGCCGTTATTTCAGGTGTCGAGTTTCCGTGTCGCCGATGGCACGCTGCGGTATTACGCGCGAGCCTTTTGGAAGCCGGAGAAAGACCTAGACAGATCCAGCTACGCCGTTGGAGCCTGGATTGCTCCTCTGCCAACGCCCCATATCTTGGCACTAGAGAAGCGTACTTGCGGATACGAAGATTTCGAATGCGTAGTCCCAAATTTGCAGAATGTAGTTGATCTTGGCGACGGCAAAACCGGAATTATTGTCGCCATAAGTGGGGACGACAGCGCCTCTCTGGATCTACTAGAGTATCGCGACGGTACAAACCTGACTCAGATGCATAAGCTGCAATCTATTGCCGCGGGAGAATAACTGCTCAGGCGTCAATCCAGCCTCGGCAGCACTGCCGGTACTCGCTCACGATACGCAGCGTATTCCTCCCCAAACCTCTTCGCCAGTTCAGCTTCCTCCATGCGGATCATCACCGCGCCGGTGACGATGGCGAAGGCCGTCAGGAGCCAGCAGACTGCCAAGCCTGTGCCGATACTCCAGGCGAACATCTCAAAGAGATGGCCGAGATAAATCGGATGACGCACGCGCGAGCGGATACCGCTCGTGATTAGACGCTGAGCGGCGCCGTCTTGAGCGCGGACTTCGGGCAGGCCTCCGAGCTGCGACCAGCTGAAATGCACGGCCGACCGTCGATAAATCAAAATCCCAGCGGCGAATAGCAGCGCGGCCGGCAGCCAACTCCACTGAGTCGAATAGATCGTCACTGTGCGCCATGGAGCAGAGAGCGCAGCCAGTGCAATCCACATCGCGATCCACGCCGGCACGAGCACGCGAAACGGGGAGCGTTCATTTTGGCGCCAACGCCGGGCTCGGGGATGGATCATCAGCCAGAACGAAGGAATGGTCGAGTAGACGACGCAGGCGAGCCATCCCAGGGTTCGGAGGAAGTGCATGGCATGAGTTTACAGGGGCGCGACCCTGTATCCGCTAGGACACGTTCTCTTGAGCTTGAATGGTATCTACCCGACTCCTCCGACACCGGTGATAATGCAAGAATGGCGCGTATTTTCCTCAGTGACAATTGGCTTCCGAAGTCGGTGCTTTGTCTGCGCGACTACGATCGACATAAATTCCTACTCGATGTGATCGCCGGAGTCACCGTCGGTTTGGTGGCGCTGCCTTTGGCGATGGCGTTTGCGATTGCGTCAGGGCTGACGCCGCAGGCGGGAATCTATTGCGCCATCGTCACCGGATTTCTGATTTCGGCGCTGGGCGGTTCGAAGACACAGATTGGCGGCCCGACCGGCGCATTCGTCGTTGTCGTCGCTGGAATTGTCGCGGTGCATGGTGTGGAAGGGCTGTTCATGTGTACCGTCATGGCCGGCGTGCTGCTCGTAATCATGGGCGTCACCGGACTGGGGACAGGGGTGAAATTCATTCCGCGGCCGGTGGTGATCGGATTTACCAACGGCATTGCGGTGCTGATTGCCAGTACCCAGGTTAAGGATTTCTTCGGACTCCATCTGGACAAAGTTCCGGGCGTGTTCTGGCTGAGGATCGAAGCGCTAGCGGGAAATTTTCACACACTCTCGTTTGAAGCGACGGCACTAGGCGTTTTTACGCTGTTGACGCTGATTATTTGCCGAGGACTTTCGTCTCGCATTCCGGGGCCGATTGTTGCGCTTTTGCTTGCCACCTCTGCCGTCTATTTTTTCAAGCTGCCGGTCGAAACCGTTGGGACAAGGTTTGGAGGCATTCCGAGCGGGCTGCCCCACTGGCAAATACCGCGATTCCGCACGGATCTTATTCACGGACTTCTGGGTCCAGCCTTTACGGTAGCGATGCTGGGTGCGATCGAATCGCTGATGTCTGCCGTGGTTTCTGATCGCATGAGCGGCGACCGGCACAATCCCAACGTGGAGCTGATCGGCCAGGGCGTGGCCAACATTTTCTCTCCCATGTTTGGCGGGTTGCCGGCCACGGGAGCGATCGCGCGCACAGCAACCAACATCCGCTCCGGGGCGCAGTCGCCGGTGGCCGGAATCATCCACGCGCTGACGCTGCTGTGCATTCTGTTGTTTGCGGCGCCCCTGGTTAGTTATGTTCCGATGGCGGCGCTGGCAGGCATTTTGATGATCGTCGCCTACAACATGGGCGAGTGGCGAGAGATTCCGCAATTGCTGAAGCTCACCAAGACAGACATCAGCATTTGGTTGGTGACGTTCGCGCTGACAGTCTTTGCCGATTTAACCGTGGCCGTTGAGGCGGGAATGATCCTGGCGGCACTGTTGTTCATCAGCCGTGTGGCTTCAACGACAACCGTGTCGCAAGTGACGGAAGACTATGTCGAAGATGGACGAGTCCACATCCTGCAGGACAAGGACATTCCCTATTACGCGACAATCTTCCGCATTCACGGGCCTTTTCTCTTCGGCGCTACCGACAAAATTTGGGCAGTCACTGAAAATCTGCACAAACTGCCGCCCGTCGTTATCTTGCGGCTGCGCAACATGACTGCCCTCGATGCCACCGGACTATTTGCCATCGAAGAGGTCGCCAAGCAACTGCACGCAAGCAAGCGCACCTTGATTCTGTGTGGAGCGCGTGAGCAACCGGCGCAGTTGATCCATCAGGCGGAATTCGCGGAAGTCATCGGAGAAGAAAATATCTGCGAGAACGTGCAGGAGGCACTGCGGCGGGCGGAGGAAGTGTATGAAGGGCTGGAGCAGAAGTTCGTGGTGACGAAGGGCTAGGAAACGAATGGCCGCGAGTCAAACTAAAACCGGAACAGGTAAGACGCCTTCACAAAAAACTGGCGGCTGTCATTGATGTAGCCGCGGGGTGTGGTCAGGATGAAGCCAGTCACAGGATCAACCGCGAGTCCGCGGTTCAGATTCTCGAGATCGCTATTGTATCCAACGTAGATCGCTGTGCCCGGATGCACTAGGTAAGTGATAAGAAAGTCGGTATTGAAGTTCTTCGTGGGAGACAGCGCGCTGATCTCGGTATTGGACAGCACCGAGTTATATTGCATGATCACGCGGGCGGAAAGCTCGCGCGTGAACTGGTAATTCCACTTGCTGCGGAAAATGTGATTTGTGACGGCGGTAAGCCGGGCATCGCGCTCGCGGATGTGCTCGAGCAGGTAGGCATTGTCGATACGCAGGCGGCCATAAGCATGAAAGGTCAGCGTGAAATTGCCCGTATCCTCGTGACCGAAAGTGGGCGCTTGACCGGCTGCCGGATCGTAATTGACTCCGCCCCCGGCGACGAAGAATGCGGTGAAATCGAGCTCCTTGAACCAACTGGTTCCCGCTTCGACTCCCCAGAACTTTTGGGGATACGAGGTGACTCGTGTCAGCGTGCTGTAGTCGACCGGTCGCAGGCGAACGTCATCCAGTGCAAACGGATGGAAGTTGATGTAGGTACTGCGCGCCATATCCACCCGGAAACCGGGGTAGATGAAGTAGTCGAGCCCGGTGCCCCGATGATCCCAGATGTTGAACTGCTGTAGAGTGGGGCCATAAGAGATCAGAAATTTTCCTTCCGGCCGAAAATAATAACTTGCGTTCAGGTCTTGCTGGCGAATATCAACGCGGTTGACGAAACCGGTTTCCGTAACGAAGCCAGGACTGTAATCACGGTATAGGGATTGCAAATTGAACTTTCGTCCGGAGC
>QIAK01000453.1:0-3877 GCA_003225515.1 Acidobacteriota bacterium
ATAATCGTGCCCCCGTATAACGATGAGAAAATCATCGCTGGTCAAGGCACCATCGGACTCGAAATCCTCGAAGACCTTCCCGAGATCGAAACCGTGTTCGCTCCCGTGGGCGGTGGAGGTCTGATCAGCGGCGTGGCTGCGGCCATCAAGCTGAGCAAACCATCGGTAAATATTTTCGGCGTCGAACCGGAATTAGCAGCCGACGCGCAAGCCAGCCTGCGCGCCGGCAAAATCGTCCAGTTCCCTGCCGAACAGGTCTCGCGCACCATTGCCGACGGGCTCCGTACCCAAAGTGTCGGTGCCATCAATTTTGATCACATGCAATGTTTTGTCGACGGCATCGTCACCGTTACGGAAGACGAAATTCGTGAAGCGATGAAACTCCTGGCAAAAAATCCCGCCACCATCGCCGAGCCCAGCGGCGCGGTCGCAACCGCAGGATTCCTCTTCCACGCCGATCAATTGCCGAAAACGAAACTGAATGTGGCCATCATCAGTGGCGGCAACATCGATCCAAAATCTCTCGGGGAGGTTCGCCCAGGATGAGGCGTTTGCAAGCAACGCCACAAGCGCCAATAATCATAGACATGAGACTTCGACTCATCGTTATCGCTGCTGTGTTTTGCCTTTTCTCGCCGATCGCGTCTGCCGACGCGCAACGTGGAACGCTTGTCCATGAGGAAACCATCCGTGTCTCTCCTGCGACGGACGCCGCGAAACTCGGCGAAGCTGGGCGCGGACACGAACTGATCATCATCGACACCAGTCGCGACTGGACCCATGTGGAAGCGATTCTCCGCGAACCCAGGAAAGACGCCGATGAAGACGATCCCGAATCGCAAGGCAAAACCATTACAGGATGGGTTTCCAGCAAAGCGCTAGTCAGCCTGAGCACACCGAACGGCGACAAAATTGTTTTCGGCGAGGCTGCTGACTCCGAAGATCAGGCAAGCCGCCGCCGTGGCCGCCGCGACGCGGCGCAGGATGCGATGCGCCTTTATTACCGCGTGTACGATTTGTTCCCGGCATCGCCTCTGGCTGCGGAGGCCTTATTCCGCGCCGCCGATATTCGCTGGCAGATCGAACGATCGGACGTGCTTACGCGTCCTTCGGCGCGCGAACGTGACGCCTACATGCGCGGCCAGATCGATGAGCAATGGATGAAGCTGGTGATAAAGAAATTCCCCGGCACGAAATGGGCCGACCAAGCCGCTTTCCATCTCATCGAAAACAAGCTTTGCGGTGATTGGCAGGGCGCATCGAAGTGTCCTGAAAAAGAAGCCGAGATGTATGAGAAGTACGCGAAAGAGCACGAGCAGTCGCCATCAGCTCCGGAGGCGCTTTACGATGCCGCCTGGCGGCAATCCGCTCTGATCGAAATATACAGGACCGAAGCCAACCAGAAAAAATCCGAACAGGCAAAAGAACGCTCGTTAGGGCTTGCTCAAAAAATAGTCGGCCAATATGGCCAAAGCGATTGGTCGGCGCGCGCGCAGATGCTGATCTTCTGCGTCCAGCAAGGCGTGCCCACCTGGGGCAATGCCGGCGAGTAAGGTTTTTTACAGCGCTTCGTCGCTCCCCACGCTGTTATCCTGAGCGAAGTGACTTCTCCGCGAGGCGGACCAGTCACGCAGTCGAAGGACCCCTTTCCCCACGATGCCACGATGAAGCCGAAGGGAATTCTCCGACAAACTGAATGACCAGAACTCCTGCCATCACCCGTGATTTTGGCAAAGCTTAAGGGGTCCTTCGACTGCGCTCAGGATGACACCGATTGAGTGAGCCGCTCCCAAACTGCTCCGCAACCTGCGATACTGTTCGCTCATGTTTTTCCCTCGGAGGACGATTGCACGACTATTTACTCTCACTCATACTTGGAATTGTCGAAGGCCTCACCGAATTCCTTCCCGTCAGCTCCACCGCGCACCTGCGACTCTCGGAATTCCTGCTGCACATAAGCCTTACTGACGGCTATTGGAAGATGTATTCCATCGTCATTCAACTCGGTGCAATTTTGTGCCTGCCGGTATATTTCTGGAGCCGCATCACAAAATTTCTCTCGACATTCCCGCAGGGTGAAAATAGAAACCGCACTGCCTTAACACATCCTCTCGGGCTCACCACCATTGCGTTCGTTGTTACGGCGATTCCCTCATTCCTTCTGACGAAAGTGATTGGCAAACATCTGGAGAACATTTCGATTATTGGCTGGTCCCTCCTGATCGGCGGAGTCGTGATGTGGCTGATCGATGCCCTGAACGCCAAGTCCGAGGCCGCCGGTCCAGGCGCGAGTGGAAGCCGCATCCACACCTGGAAAATGGAAGACATGAGCCTCGGCCAGGCGATCTGGATCGGCTTCTGCCAGATATTTTCGGCTGTGTTTCCAGGAACGTCGCGCTCCATGTCGACGATCGCCGGCGGTCAGATTGCAGGGATGTCGCGGGCTTCAGCGCTTGAATTCTCGTTCTTCGTTTCCATTCCGACAATGGCTGCGGCCACACTGTACACCTTGTTAAAATCTCTCCGCGGCAAGGGCGAGAATCCGATCGGCGTCTCCCAGATTGATGCCCATGGCTGGATCGTACTCGCCATCGGCTTCATCGTCTCGTTCATCGTTGCCTACGGCTCGGTCGCGTGGTTTATGGCATACGTTCGCAAGCGCGGCTTCGCGCCTTTTGCCATCTACCGGATTATCGTCGGAGGCTTAGTGCTGGTCTTCGCCTCCAGACTGGCCGGATAATTTCTCTGCAGAACTGCATTAACTTACCTGGATAGAAGACGTTGCGAGCAACGTCTCTACCGGGAAGCCAACTGAATACTAGCCTGCATTTCCCTCATTGTCGGAAGCACCGCTTCTTGGCATAATGAAGGGGCTCTGGCCGTTCGCGGCACTGAGGATGTTGTGTCTTCGGTGTGTGAATCTGGCCCAAATGGACTATTTGACAGGCATTTTTGTTCCCACCGGGAACCGGCGGCTCAACGAGCTGATCGGATTCCTGATGTGCGTCTCCGCGCTCCTCCTCTTCCTCGCCCTCGTCTCGTATTCCCCGCTGGATCCTTCGTGGAATAGCGCATCGGTTTTGACCGGTTCGCACGCAGCCCGCAACTGGATCGGTGTGGTCGGCGCTTTTACTGCCGACATGATGCTGCAGTTCTTCGGCATCGGCGCGTTCCTGCTCGTAATTTTTCCCGCGATGCTGGGCACGCGGTGGTTCCGTTCGATGAAGGTGCAGTCTCCGTTGGCCAAAAGCCTCGGCGCAATCTGGCTGGTAATGTTTGTCCCGGCTCTTCTGGCGCTGCTGCCCGCACACTTGCGCTGGATGCACGTAATTCCGATCGAAGGCCTGCTGGGCCGCGTGGTCGGAGATGTGCTGATCCATTACTTGAATCTGGTCGGCGCCTATATCGTGTGCGGCACGTTACTCGCGGTAGCGATGTATCTCTCAACGGCATTTTCGTTCTCGGCGATTCAAGTCTGGGCTCCCACGCGCTTCGCATTTGTCACCGCACTTTGGAATCGCTACAAGGATTGGCAGGGCGAGCGGACTAAGAAACGGCAGCAGAAAGAGCTGGAGCAGCGCCGGATTTCCAAACCAATAGTGAAGACGCAACTCATCCAGTCGCGTCCCAACTCTCAAACTCCTTCGACGGAACCGCGCCGCACGGGCATCGAGCGCATGATGGCCGAGGAGGAAACGCCCAAGTCGACGGCGAACACATCAGTTCCGACAGGCGGCATTCTGCCCGAATCTCTGGCCATGAATGCGGCATCGAGCGACCCGGCAGCTGATCCCGAGGTCACCGAGCGAGCCGATAGCGGGCACAAGGCCAAAACGACGATGCCGCGCATCGCCGGCGGATACAAATTGCCATCCAG
>QIAK01000453.1:3925-4489 GCA_003225515.1 Acidobacteriota bacterium
CACCGAAAAATACGCTGAGTTCGAAATTCACGGCCAGATCACGCAAATCAATCCCGGGCCGGTGGTTACTACGTTCGAATTCAAGCCTGAGGCCGGAATCAAGTACAGCCGCATTACCAATCTCTGCGACGATCTCTGCCTGGCCCTCAAGGCCGAGAGCATTCTGATCGAGCGCATGGCAGGAAAGAGCACGGTGGGAATCCAGGTTCCGAATCGTCAGCGCGAAATCATCTGGTTGCGCGAGAACATCGAGTCGCAGGAGTTCATGGGCTCGAAGTCGAAAATGACGATCGCCATGGGAAAAGACATCAATGGCCGAATCGTCACTGCCGATCTTGCCGGCATGCCACATCTGCTGATCGCCGGTTCCACGGGCGCGGGCAAGAGCGTAGCCATTAATGCCATGATCATGTCGATCTTGTACAAGGCGACGCCCGATCAGGTACGGCTGATCCTGGTCGACCCGAAGCGGCTGGAACTGGGTAATTACGAGGGCGTTCCGCATCTCTACACGCCTATCATCACCGAGCCGAAGCTTGCCGCCAACGCGCTGCGCAATGCCGT
>QIAK01000453.1:4527-6666 GCA_003225515.1 Acidobacteriota bacterium
GGCGTCCGCAACATCGAGCAGTACAACCGGTTATTCGATCAGAATGGCACGCCCAGTCTGTTCGACGAAGGGTCAGACGAGAAGCCAATCCCCTACATCGTTATCATCATTGACGAGTTGGCCGACCTGATGATGCTCGATTCCAGCAACGTCGAGGAATCCATCACTCGCCTGGCGCAGATGGCGCGCGCGGTTGGCATTCATCTGGTGCTGGCGACGCAGAGGCCATCCGTGGACGTGATCACGGGATTGATCAAGGCAAATTTCCCCGCCCGCGTTTCGTTCCGTGTGGCTACCAAAGTGGACTCACGCACCATTCTCGACGCCAACGGCGCCGAGGCCCTGCTCGGCAAAGGCGACATGCTGTATCTACCTTCAGGTTCGGCGCGCGTGCACCGCTTGCATGCCCCATTTGTTACCGAAAAGGAAATCGCCGCGGTCGTCGAATTCTGGAAGGCGCAAGGCTTGGCGGAATATCAGCAACAGTTCCTCGATCCGCCCAAAGGCGAACGCGAAGCAGGCGCGCAGGGCGGCGGAGAATCCGGAGCCGACGGTGAAGCCGAGGACGATCCCATGTACGGCGATGCCGTGAAGCTGGTGGTGGAGTTCGGCAAAGCGTCCACCTCCCTGCTGCAGCGCCGCTTGCGCATCGGCTATGGCCGTGCCGCGCACCTCATCGACCTCATGGAGCAGGACGGCATCGTAGGCGCTGCCGACGGCCCCAAGCCGCGCGAAGTGCTGAAGCGTCCCGATTGGATTTCGGAGATTGAAGAGACCACGCGCTAGAGTGCTGAGAGAAAACAAAAGGGCGGCCCAAAGGCCGCCCTATTACTTTCTATACAACCGGAATTAGAACTTGAAGACAATCCCGGTTGAGATGCGAGCGTTCTTGCTGCTGGTGGATCCAGAGCTGTGAAGCAAGAGCCAGTCAGCCTGGGCCGCACGGAACGACATGTGTTGGTTGAAGTTGAAATCAACCCCACCGCCAGCCAGCACGGCGTATCCGTTGCCAGTGATGTCGCCAAAGCCAGTAGCGCTCAATGACGAGTGGTCTCCACCGATCAAGGCATGCGCAAAGGGCGTGAAACCTTTGTTCGCACGAAGCGAAATGACCGGACCGAAGGCATAGGTGTAGTTGTGGAAGCTCTGACCATTTTCAGACTTGTAGGCCGCACTAAAGTCGCCAGTGATTCCGAACCACTCGTTGAAGTTTCCTGTGCCCGAGAAGTTGAAACCATTCGCGTTCAGGCCACCTTCAAAGCGTGTGTACTGATAGCCGACGAAAACTTCACTCTTGGGATAACTCCCCTCCGCCGCCATCGCACACACTGAAAATAGCGCCAGGACAAAACCGACTGCAATAAGTTTGCGCACTGATATCTCCTAGGGAAAGCAATTTTCTCCTTCCAGCGGGCGCCGATGCGCGGCTCAAGCCGCCACCGCTGCGATCTTTGTTACGACCGCGGAAGAAGATTCGTTTACTAGTGAAACCGACTTCCTGAGGACCGGCAAGTAACTGGCAGCCTTGTACGCTCGTAACCTATGACTTGGCCTGTGGTTTCATACGGTTACAAGGAGTTACCGGAATAGAGTAGGAAAATGTGCCGGACGCGTTGTGGTTAGTTAGCTCCAACCCAGTTCCCAGAGGCGGGCTTTCATGCGTAGCAACCACTCAGGCAGCCAGCTCTTGTAGCGCAGCAGGACAGTGGCGTGCACGGCTTTTCCGACCTTCGACGCAGCCTTATTGCTGAAGACCAGATAGTAAATTTCCGCGCCCGCGGGTAGATCGGCCTGCACCCTGCCCTCATTCACTTTGCCACTCTCGTAAAGATTGCTGGTCGCGAATCCGTTCTGCCAAACCGTGAAGGCAGATTGGGTAAGAAGGTAGACCTCAATGTTGCGGTCAGGGTCTTTGTCTGCGATCGCCTTCTTGTCCGCAGGTTTTTCCTGGCGCTTGGCTGAATTGCGGATGTCAGAGGCGCTGGTGAACTGGCCCACAACGACAGCATTCACTGAGCCTTCCTGCAGAGCGAATTTGTAATAACGAAAGGAATGCGGCTCGACGGAGAAGGAAGAGTCCAGAATGATGCGGTCCTGCTTTAGCCCGATAAATTCCTGCAACTGCTGCGCATCCGTGCT
>QIAK01000454.1:0-3814 GCA_003225515.1 Acidobacteriota bacterium
GAGCCGAACATCCTTAGACTTATCGCCGTTGATCAAGAGATCATAGAAATCGAAATCGGTGATCGTGGCACCGTCGCGCCGCACTTGAATATGACGGAGCGATCCCTGCGGAGCCGGGCCGCCAGACGCAAAAATCGCGTTCACCAGCGTGCTTAAGGAACTGATCGTATAAGTACCTGGATACCGGGCATTCCCCAAAATGAGGACCTGAATCGAACGCAGCCGTCCGACGGTGGCTGTCAAATTAAAATTGCGAAATACTCTTGAGACTTCGTTCTTGAGGTCCTGCTCGAGTTCCCGATAATGGACACCAACTACCGTAATTTGGCCTACCCGTGGGATAAAAATCTGCCCTGAGCGGTCCACCGTTATGCTTAGATTCGCCTCCAGTTGTCCCCAAAGCCGGATCTGCAATTGATCTCCAGGTCCAATGATGTAATCGTCAGGAACCTGCAAGAGGTCGAGCGGTGCGAAGGTGCTCGGCGGTTGCTCGAACAACGATTGCCCAAATAATGGCAGCGGCCGCCCGGCCGAATCCGCCACCATCTGCTCGAACTCTGTTTGCGGGAAGGTCGGTGTTCTCTGCGTTCACGCCCGCAGGGTACTGGCTCGCGTTTACGTCAATGGGAGATTTCAGCTGCGGAATACTTTCGATGGAGGGAGTGTTGCCGCCGCCGCGCGACCCGGACCCTGCCTGATTCTGCAGGCTCATGCAGTCCGGACTGGAGGCCTGAAAAGGATCACGGCAGTCCACGGTGGTATTCCCTGATGTACCACTCTGAGGAGAGGAGTCATCCGGGCTTTGCGCAAAGCCCGCCCCGAGGCAGACGAGTATAGACAACGCGAGCAGATGTCGTTTTAGCATTATGAAGTGGCAAACCTAAATTTCAGCAATGAGGCTCCGCTCCAGAAGGGGTAATTCTATCAACTATGACGTCTTAAGGTGGTTGACTCCCAAATCCGCCCTCTTATGCGGCGTGCCAAATCCTTCTGTACTTTTGAAATTTCTGCGTCGCCCAAAGTAGCCCGAGAATGTTCCCGACGCAGCAACTCGCCACAATCCCTCTAGCACCGTAATAGCGGCCAAAAATGAGCGTGCATAGTGTGACACTGATCGCGCCCACAACTGAATTGACCAGAAAGACCTCCTGCTTGTGTGCGCGCAAATAGTAAGCCTGGGCAAATACCATGACGTTAATAATCATGGAAATCATCAGCATTGCCATCGAAGCAGGATCTAGTAAGCGCTGTCCGAAATGAATGTGCTCGAAATTCAAATAGAGGCAGCCCAGCCATGCAGTTAACGCGCCCAGTAGCGCCACGGCAGAGGACTGCGAGAATGCGTGAGCAAAAACGCGATCGAGTTGCCGATATTCCTTATGCGCGATGAAGGTGCCAAAGGGCGCCGACTTGGTGCTCACCCATGCAACAGAGATGTTCTGGATTGCGCTAGCCACACTTAATGACATACCCATTCGTCCCGCTTCTACAGGTCCGCGGTAAGCAAAGAGCACAGGATTGAACAGCCAGAAGATGAAGTAGCCGCAAAACCAGCTTACTGCGATTCTCCACTGAAAAGGCCATACCTCAGAGTTCCACTGAATTCGATTTGCGCCTGCCGGGTACTGTAGCAATCCCAACAGCAATTTGCGCTTGCCAAGTAGCCAAATGAGCGACATGGACCCCGTTCCGCAGAGCATCATCGCCGGGGCGAAAAGACCATGACCGAGGACTAGGGCGAGCCAAGCCAGCACGCTTCCAGTCACCGCCTGCCGGAATCGGAGACGCGCGACCTGGGAAACGTATCCACAGCCTTCCAGAAACGAGAGCAGCGGATCCAACTGGAAATTGAGGACTGCCATGACGGCATCAAGGCACCACGGCAGACGCCAGTGAACCATCTGCCCCGCCGGTTGATGGGTCATAAAAAAGTAGAATCCGATCGGCAGTACAGTGGCGACCATCAACAAAGAGGCAACTGAATACCAGCGAACCGACTTCTGAATGACGGAGGCAAGTCGGGCGTGAGCGATAGCATCTCCCGAGACATCGAGGTCCTGAGAAATTGACAGCCGCGCCCGTTCGTGACTGGCCAACTGCAGAATGACGAATGAAAAGCCCAGCTCAAAGATGATCTGCACTGCCACCAGGCTTCCGAACGTGTAGTAGAAGCCTTGCTCGGAAGGTGATAGGAATCGGGCAATGAGCGCCACCGTAACGAGGCCCGCAGTACTTGCCCAGAATCTCGCGAGTACGGTAAAACCAACCGCACGGTCCAGTCCTAGGACGCTCCGCAACCAGTGCCGCAAGCGCCCGAACATCGACAAATCCGAACCAATCAGAGTGATTTCGGGGTGGGGCAATCAGCGGCCTCCCAAAATCGCAGGTTGAAATGCGAGACGCAAACTGCAAAGCTCCGCCGTGTTGCTGCATGAAGTGGCGGCGTCATGGTACGGCTTCGGAGAGTTGTTCCTGGAGATTTTTCGAAGGGCTTGCTGCTGAGGCCGACGGAAAAATCGCATTGACCATCAAGGTATCACGTCAGGCAGCGAATATAAACGTCGCCAACAGGGCACTAGAAACCGCATCCGTGCCGCGGACAGACCCGCCCCGAATCCCTTGACCCAAATTGAACAACCATATACGTTGGTGTTTCTCTCGACAGAATGGATCGGCGCAGCTTCGATAGTCATGCGCGCCTGCTAGTTTCGATGATTTAGGTCCTGTGGGGCTCCCTTCACAGGACTGCAACTTGGGAATCAATGCACCATCAAAATGAAATCGGTCAACTTGATCGTCCGAAGCTGTGCGCGTCCGTGAAACGCGTTGTTTCTCCGAGTTTGCCGGACCGCACGAAGAACGCCTGATCCTGTTCGGTGCCGGACCGCTTGGGAGACTCGTAGGGGAGGCGTTGCAAAAAAAAGGGTTACCCCCAATTGCATTTGCCGACAACAACGATCGGCTCTGGGGCACACAAGTCGGGGGCATACCTGTTCTATCGCCGTCTTTCGCAATAAGAAGCTATGGAGAATCGGCGTGTTTTGTGGTTACGATTTTCAACGGCTCGCGAGTTCGGCAGCAGCTTACTGAACTCGGCTGCAAGCACGTGGCACCGTTCGTCGCGCTGTTTTGGAAGCATGCGGATATCTTTACGCCACAACTGGGCATCGACCTGCCGCACAAGCTTCCTGCATTTGCGGATGAGATTAGAACCTGTCTCGACATCCTCACGGACGAGCAGTCGCGACGCGAACTCCTTGCCCAATTGCAATGGCGTTACGAGATGAACTACGACGTGCTGCCTGCGCACCTGCCTCCATCAGAGACATACTTTCCTATTGATATGATTACCCCTTGTGAGAATGAGGTGTTCGTAGATGGTGGGAGCTTCCAAGGGGACACACTGCCAGGGTTCAGCGCTCATTGGAACGGAAGATTTCATCACATATTTGCACTT
Organism: Acidobacteriota bacterium; assembly: GCA_003225515.1. Classification (GTDB taxonomy): domain Bacteria; phylum Acidobacteriota; class Terriglobia; order Terriglobales; family Acidobacteriaceae; genus Sulfotelmatobacter. The sequence goes on from QIAK01000454.1 coordinate 3,458, forward strand.
GAGCCGGATCCTCAGAATCTAATCGCTTTGGAGTCGAAGAAAGAAGAATTGGGGCTAACAACTCGAATGACCGTGCTTCCCTACGCGCTTGGTGAAAAGAACTGCCAGGTATCGTTTGCCTCCACAGGGAGTGTGTCATCACAGATTTCGGAGCATGGAGAGCAGTCCACCTCAGTTGAGTGCCGGAGGCTTGATGAGATCTCTTGGCCCCTGACACCGACGTATATCAAAATGGATATCGAAGGAGCGGAGCCGCAAGCGATTGTCGGCGCGGCGGGGCTGCTGAAACGGGACCATCCGATCCTTGCCGCGTGCACCTATCATCGCACTGAACATCTGTGGCAAATTCCGAATCTG
>QIAK01000454.1:3878-4411 GCA_003225515.1 Acidobacteriota bacterium
GTAATCGGTCGTATGCTATGCTCGGCAAAACAACTATAGCTTCAAGAGCGACCGTCACCCTCAAGGAATCCTGCTGATGCCGCGTTCAACTCCTGTCGTAATTTTTGGTTCGGGCAATCTCGGGCGGCGCGTTGCTCGCGCCGTCACGCCAGTCATGTTCTGTGACAACAATCCATCTTTGTGGGGCACTCTTCGCGACGGCGTCTCCATTCAGTCGCCGCAGACGGCTGTCCAACGGTACCCGAATGCCACATTTGTAGTTGCCATTTGGCATCCCAGCCGCTCAGAACAAATGGTCGATCGCGCTCGGCAACTCAAGTCGTTAGGTGCTGTAAATGTTGTCCCTTTCTCCGCATTATTTGCCGAGTACGGGGACGCTCTGCTGCCTGATTGGTTTTGGGAGCGGCCTGCCTATTATGCTCAGCATGAAGGCGAAATCCGGCGGGCCCACGCATTGATGGATCGTGCTGGACGGGATGAGTTCGATCGTCAGATGTGTTTGCGCCTATCGGAGCCTTGTTGCCAAGTGATTG
>QIAK01000454.1:4443-5396 GCA_003225515.1 Acidobacteriota bacterium
CTGTGGTGCCTACGACGGTGATACGATTGCTGAATTTCGCCGAATTACGGGTGACCGGTTTGAACAAGTTGTCGCATTCGAGCCTGACCCACAGAATTTCGCAGCATTAAAATCTGCAATCAACGGCGTGCCTCGGATTACCTTACACCCGTACGCTACGGGTTCCCGGCGTCAAGTGGTTCAGTTTACGATGAGTGGAACCGCATCAAAAATAGCCTCCAGCGGCACCTGTAAAGTTGAAGTCGTTACGCTTGACGATGCTTTGCAAGCTGTCGCACCGACCTACATCAAACTTGACATCGAGGGTAGCGAACCGCAAGCGATTGCGGGCGGGAGCAGGACGATCGCGCGTTACCGGCCAAAGATTGCGGTTTGTCTATACCACGCGCCGGATCACCTTTGGAGTATTCCTTTGCAACTCTCGAAGCTGTTGCCCGATGCGAGATTCACGCTACGAACTTACGTCGCTGATGGATGGGAATGCGTGTGTTACTGTATTCCTCATTGATAGGCCCTAGCCAATCGTTTCCAATATGACTCTGTCGTCTCCCTTGGTTCTTTTTGGCGCTGGTAATCTTGGTCGTCGGGTCGCAGGCGTTCTCCGCCCAGACCTTTTTTGTGATAACAACCAAGCTCTATGGGGCAGCAACTGGAAAGGAATCCCGATTGAATCCCCAGAAATGGCAGTTCAGCGTTATCGGAATGCCACGTTCGTCGTCACCATCTGGCATCCCAGCCGTAAAGAAGGCATTCTGGCGCGAATTCGGCAGCTAAAGTCTCTGGGGGCATCAAGCGTTGTTCCATTTTGTGTTCTGCTCGACGAGTACGGGGATTATCTTCTACCACATGGATTTTGGGAGCGACCGAAATACTATTCGGAACACCGCGGCCAAATTGAGAAGGCGAAGGCACTCTTTGACGCAAGCGGACGCGCCGAGTTCGAGCGACAGATG
>QIAK01000454.1:5453-6445 GCA_003225515.1 Acidobacteriota bacterium
AGGTCTTTATCGACTGCGGGGCATACGATGGTGATACCATCGCCGAATTTAGGCGTGTCACGAACGATGAATTCAAGCAGGTTGTCGCATTTGAACCTGATCCCAAGAATTTCTCAGCCTTGAAATCTGCGATGAACGGTGACCCTAGAATTACGCTTCAACCATACGCGACGGGTTTAAGACGTGAAACGGTTCGTTTTACGCTCGGCGGTACGGGCTCGAAGATCGCATCGGATGGAACCTGCGAAGTACAAGTCACAACCCTTGATGAGGCACTCCGCGGAACCGCACCCACCCTAATCAAGCTCGACATTGAGGGTAGTGAACCGGACGCGCTTCGGGGTGGTCAGCAAATAATTGCCCGTTATCGACCCAAAATAGCAGTATGCCTCTATCACTGCCCCGATCACCTGTGGAGCGTACCCCTGCTACTGAATGAAATACTGCCGAAGTCACGATTCACAATGCGGACCTACTATGCCGACGGATACGAATGTGTCTGCTATTGCACCCCGGATTAAACAATTAGGTTACCCGACCCTTGAAGCGCCCCTTATCCAAGGATGCGCGTCTAACCTCAGTCAGGCAGCGGTTCCACGATCATATTCGCCAGAAATTCTTCGCGGGGCAGGAACGGGAACAAGTCTTCGAGCGGCTTCGAAACGAACGAGCCATCCGGCTTCTGGTAGGACTGAAGCCGCGGTACACGCATCTCGTCAGGCAACACATTGACGTCGCACACCACCGGGCCTTTCATTTTCATCACGTGCCGGATATCTTCACGAAGACTTTTCTGGTCCTTGATCACGGTAGAACTCACCCCGAATGCCTTCCCTACTTCTGTCAGACTGGGAACAGTGAGTCCAGTCCTTCTATCACAACCGATCTCCGCTTCTCCGAAATAAGCTTTTTGTGACGCACGGATGGAAGCATAACCGTCGTTGTTCATCACAAAGAATTTAATTGGAAGCTTCAGGCGCCGAATGGTTTCT
>QIAK01000454.1:6485-8522 GCA_003225515.1 Acidobacteriota bacterium
CGCGACCTGGATTAGCCAAAGCAACCGCGATCGCGGTGGGCAACGCAAAGCCCATCGCCCCGAGTCCTGCCGTATGAAAAAGCCGCTGTGAATGCAGGGTTGGAAAGGCGAGGAGATAGATCTCAATAGCCGATCCAGAACTGCCCACTACCAGTCGATCTTCCGGCTTGACTTCTGTGCCAATCACTTCTGCAAGGTTAAATACCGAAACCGGTCCTTCCGGCTTACGGTGCTCCTCCGTCACTACTGGGTATCGGGTCTTCCAATCCGAACAGCGAGCGTCCCATGCTGAGTGATCCGACAGCCCTATCGAATCTTTTTGGCACAAGAGTTCAGACAAGAAACATCTGGCGTCGGCCAGGATCGGCTGCTGCAGGTGCGGATGAAGTTTGTTCAGTTCCGCAGGGTCAATGTCGACGACTGCTTTATACGCAGCCCGCGCCAAATTTTGGGGAGCATACCCGGTAATTGCGAAATCGAGGCGTACTCCGATAGCTAGGAGCAGATCTGAATTTTGTAACGCGAAATTTGCTCCTCGAGCCGCAACCGACCCCGGGCGCCCCACGTAGAGCGGGTCATTGCTGGGAACCAGATCGGCTGCGCACCATGTCGCCACGGTGGGAATGCGGAGCAACCTGCGCAGTTGTTCGAATTCATTCTCCGCTTTGGCCAAGCGTATGCCGTTGCCGGCAAACAGCAACGGCCGCTGGGCATGGTTCAACTGCTTAACCAGTCGTGCGACCTCGTCTTTCAAAGAGGACGGCGCTACGGCTGGCGCCAACTCCCCTGGATCGAAACCGCTCAACCGCGAGGGAGCGTCAATGGGGGAGGCTTGGACGTCTAGAGGGATATCAATCCAAACGGGTCCGGGCCGGCCATGGAATGCGATATAAACAGCCTTTTCCAGGTGATATCGAATTTCATTCGGATCGAGAACCGTGACCGCGTATTTCGTAATTGGCTTTACGATAGATACGATATCGACTTCCTGCACACCCAATTGGCGCATACCCAGCGGCCGCCCGTCCTTGTCGAACATGCGATCCGGCCTTTTAACCTGGCCAGAAATGAACAATGTCGGGGTGGAATCCAGCCACGCCCCCGCAACGCCAGTAACAGCGTTCGTACCACCGGGCCCGGTGGTCACCATGCAAACGCCAAGATGATTGGTGGCTTTCGCGTATCCCTCGGCACAGATGGCGCTGGCCTGCTCATGCGAATTGCACACGGCTGTAATCCTAGCCTCCATGCCGAGAGAGTGATTCAAGTGCATGGCGCCGCCGCCAGTCACCAGAAAGACGTGTTTGACGCCTTGTTCAGCGATAAACCGGACTACGTAGTCAGAGAGCTTCATTGGTCCGAGTGGGACTGCGAATGGTCACGGAACGGGACCGGCTATTCCCTCGTGAAAACCTCCTGGGATCTGAGCCCCCGCGCGGCCAATATGGCATCGATCAATTCGCGTACGGCTCCGTGGCCGCCACGGGCGGTCGTAACGAAATTAGCTTCCTGCAATACCGCCGCTACTGCATTAGCCGGCGCAGCCGACAGCCCCACAATTGCCATCGCCGATAGATCGTTGACATCGTCCCCCATGAAACAAACCTCCTCAAGTTTCACGCCAGCGGTGCTGGAGAATTGCCGTAGGGCTGCCGCTTTATTCCGGCACCCCTTTACGACGTGCCTGATCAGCATTTTTTGAGCGTAGCGATCGACCAACGGGCTGTCTTCACCTGAGATCAACGCAAGGATGAGCCCAGCACGGCGCGCCAGAGAAACTGCCATGATGTCGGCGAAAGAGAAGCGCTTCCACTCCTCGCCGCCGGGTCCCCACCATAATCCCCCGTCACTGAGCACACCATCGACGTCGAGCACCACCGCTTTCACGGTTTGCAGCCCGCGCCGAACCATCTCCTTTGATGCCATGTCCGGCTAAACCATCGCGCCGACGCGGCGAAGTTTCTTGATAATCGGAAATTCGCGCTCGTAAACGCGTTTAACGCCGTCGCCCTTAGCCTGTTCCCACAACCGGATATC
>QIAK01000454.1:8576-10315 GCA_003225515.1 Acidobacteriota bacterium
TCCATCGTGATGTGACGCTCGACCGAGCACGCGCCCAACACGGCGGCGCACACGCTGGTTGGAATCCCAGTCTCATGCCCTGAGTAGCCTATCGGCACTCCGTAGCGCGTCGCCATGGTTGGAATCGCGCGCAAGTTCAGCTCCGGATAGCTCGCCGGATAAGTGCTGGTCGCGTGCATCAGGATCAGATCTTCTTTGCCCAGTATTTCCACGGCATGGTCGATTTCGGAATACGTGCTCATGCCGCTCGAGAGAATGATCGGTTTGCCAGTGTCCCGAATGTGCCGCAGCAGGTTGTCATCCGTCAACGAAGCGGATGCAATTTTGTAAACCGGCACGTTAAAGGCTTCCAGGAAATCCACAGAGCCCTCATCCCAAGGTGATGCGAACCACGGCATCTTTACCGATTTGCAGAAGGCATTAATCTCCTCGTAGTCCTCCCGCTCAAATTCAAGTCCATACTTGAGATCGCCGTTCGTGGGCCCGAAGGGATTCTCTCGCGGTTTCGCTAATTCCTCGGGACTATACACAACGTCCACGGTCCTCTTCTGGAACTTGACCGCATCACAACCAGCTGCAAGGGCGACACTAATCAGTCTTTTGGCAAGATCTACATCCCCGTTGTGATTAATGCCAATTTCCGCAATTATGAAGCATGGTTGATCATCTCCGACCAACCTGTTTCCGATCCGGATTGTAGTCATCGAAAGCTCCTTGGAATAGGCGCACTCGTTGAGGCGAGCTTGAGACTGAACGAGCAACTCATTATATCTGGATTGCGATTTTTTCATCCCTCGCCAGCCGTGAACGAAGCGAAGCATCTTAATCTTAATCGCTTCGCGTTCCTGCGTTTTTTGCCAGCGTTTCGCAGACGCAGCGCTCGATCCAGTCGCAGATCATGTGGCCGCAAACAATATGAGCCTCCTGCACCCGCGCGGTATCTTTGGACGCTATACAAAGGGCGATATCGCACGCAGCTGCAATGCTGCCACCTCCCTCGCCTGTAAAGGCAATGGTGAATGCTCCCATCTCACGCGCGGTCTGGAGGGCGGCATAAACGTTCTTACTTGATCCCGATGTCGATATCCCGACCACTACATCGCCCTCCTTGCACAGCGCCTCAACCTGCCGCTGAAAAACCATTTCATATCCGTAATCATTTCCAACCGCAGTGAGAACTGAGGTATCGGTCGTCAGGGCAATCGAGGGCAACGCGCTGCGATCCCGGCGAAATCGCCCCATCAGTTCGGCCGCAAGATGCTGTGAGTCCGCCGCGCTGCCCCCATTCCCGCACCACAGAACCTTGTGCCCGGAAAAAATCGCCTTGGCCATTTCTTCGGCGATGTTTTGCAGCACTGACTCTTGCTGCTTCAAGGAAGCGATAACCTCAAGGTGCTCGCTAATTGCCTGGCGAAACACCGAGGACGGATTAAAGCTAGAGGGCATATCTACTCCTGCAGAATATGGCGAGCCATTGCGAGTTGGACGGAATCATTCGGCTGCCAAAAGCTGTTCATAGTCGACGATCTGTTTCTGCGTGAACTCTGCCAGGTTATCTCGGCGTTTCCACGCGCGGTACCAGCCTACGGTCCATTCGAGGGCAGCCTCAATTCGCAGCCGCGGCTTCCAGCCGAGTTCCACGCGTGCCTTGCTCGCATCCAGCCTGAGGACGTGGTCCTCATGCAGGATGGCGTCCGAATCGCAGATCCACGATGCTCCTTCGCCCCACATGTCCACCA
>QIAK01000454.1:10419-16589 GCA_003225515.1 Acidobacteriota bacterium
CCGGATTGCTTTGGGGCGCCGAATCAGCACCGGCTTCGCCGCGTCAAATCCGCGCACCAGGTCGGGTACCAATCGGTCCTCGGACCAGTCACCGCCCCCGATCACGTTTCCGGCGCGCGCCGTAGCAACAGCTACGTGGTGTTCATCCAGCCGCTCTGGGGGGAAAAAAGATCTGCGGTACGCCGCGCTGACAATTTCCGCACAGGCTTTGCTGGACGCATATGGATCATATCCACCCAGCGGATCCGACTCTCGATACAGCCAGATCCAGCCCTGATTCTCGTAGCACTTGTCCGTGGTAATACACACCACAGCGCGCACGCTCGGCGTTCGGCGCACTGCTTCTAGAACGTGAACTGTGCCCATGATGTTGGTGGCGTAGGTGCCCATGGGATCCGAATAACTTCGCCGAACAATGGGCTGCGCGGCCAGGTGAAACACCACCTGCGGAGCGAACCCGGTGATGGCAGCTTCGAGGTTTGAGTAGTCGCGCACGTCGCCACGAACATCTTCCACCACCCCTCCGACCGATGCCAGGCCAAAGAGATTGGGTTCGGTACACGGATCGAGAGCATAACCTCGGACGCGCGCGCCAAGCCGATTCAACCAGAGTGCTAGCCAGCTGCCTTTGAAACCGGTGTGACCGGTCAGGAAAACGCGCCGCCCCCGCCAGGCACTCACCACGTTTTCCAGGGTGCCCTCCCGCCAGCCCAAAGCTCTTCCAGGCGCTGCTTGTCGCGTAACGTGTCCATGGCGTGCCAGAACCCGCGATGACGAAACGCGTGCACCAGTCCCTTCCGACTCAGGTTTTCGAGCGGTTCGCGTTCAAACATGCTGGCATCGGTGCCGATCTCGTTCATGACCCTGAGCGACAAGACGAAGAAGCCTCCGTTGATCCATCCGCCTTCCCCGGGTGGCTTTTCTTGAAACGACGTGATCGCAGTACCCTCCATCCCCAGAGCACCAAACCGGGCCGGAGGTTGCACTGCCGTCACCGTGACCTCACCGCCGTGCTGCCGATGAAAAGCGATGCTGGCGGTGATGTCGATGTCACTCAGGCCGTCGCCATAGGTCATGCAAAAATCATTCTCGCCCTCAAGGTAACGTGACACTTTCTTCAGTCGGCCAGCGGTTCCCGTCAGATCTCCCGTGTCGACCAGTGTGACTCTCCATGGCTCCGCCACGCTCTGGTGCACGTCCATGCTGCGCTTCTGCATGTCAAAAGTGACGTCCGACATGTGCAAGAAGTAATTCGCAAAGTACTCCTTGATCATGTAGCCCTTGTATCCACAGCAAACAATGAAATCGTTAATTCCATGATGGGAGTACATTTTCAGGATGTGCCATAACATCGGGCGGCCGCCGATCTCAACCATTGGTTTGGGCCGAACGGCGGTTTCCTCACTTAGACGAGTTCCGAGCCCTCCCGCGAGAATCACCGCCTTCACGTACTCTCCGTGTTTCTGATGCGCTCCCCAACGTGGATCAAAGGCGTTCCCATCATAAACTTACCCGCATAGGAATCAAGCATAGGCACCAAATTAGAATGCTATGATTTGAACTTCTGGGTCAATTATGTCTGATACCACAACCCACCTTCGCAGGCAGATTCTCGAACTGGCTGCTCGATTTTTCGAGGAATCGTCAACCCCCGGTGAGTTTATCCCCGGGGTCACGCCAGTTCGGGTTTCCGGCAAAGTGATTGATGGTTCTGATATCGCTTCGGTCGTGGATTCCGTTCTGGACGGCTGGTTTACAACCGGCCGCTTTGCCGAGAGCTTCCAGCGCAGTCTCGCCCGCTTTATTGGGGTGCGTTCCGCCACGTTGGTCAACTCCGGCTCTTCTGCCAACCTTGTCGCCCTCAGTGCTCTAACCTCGCCCAAACTGGGAGATCGCCGCCTCAACCCGGGAGATGAAGTCATCACCGTAGCCGCGGGGTTTCCAACCACGGTGAATCCCATTTTTCAGAATCGTCTGGTTCCGGTTTTTGTCGACGTGACGGTTCCTGAGTACGAGATTGACGTGGCGCAACTAGAATCAGCCCACAGTGAACGCACGCGGGCAGTATTCATTGCTCATACATTGGGCAATGTGTTTGATCTTGATGCTGTCAGGGCGTTCACAAAGAAACACAATCTATGGTTGATCGAAGACTGCTGCGATGCGCTGGGCTCAACTTATAAGGGACGGAACGTCGGCACGTTCGGCGACATCGCCACGTTCAGTTTTTACCCTGCTCATCACATCACAACGGGTGAAGGTGGAGCCGTTCTGACGGACAAACCTGCGTTACAGACACTGATTGAGTCGTTTCGCGACTGGGGCCGGGACTGCTGGTGTGAAACCGGCAAAGATAATACCTGCGGAAAGCGTTTCGACTGGCAGTTGGGATCGCTTCCTTGCGGTTACGACCACAAATACACGTACTCCCATATTGGATACAACCTTAAAGCTACTGATATGCAGGCTGCTCTAGGGGCATCGCAGCTCACGAAGTTACCGGGTTTCATTGCCCGGCGAAAAGAAAATTTCCGGCACCTCCAGGTAACTCTGGCCGGCTTGGAGCGGTATTTGATCTTGCCCAAAGCTACAGCGCATGCCGATCCTTCCTGGTTTGGATTTCCGATTGGGGTTCGAGAGGACGCGCCATTCAGGCGCGAGGACATGATTCGGGCGCTGGAGGCGAAAAAAATAGCCACACGCCTTCTGTTCGGCGGCAATCTTGTCCGCCAGCCAGCCTATCGGGATTGTGAATATCGCGTTATCGGGGATCTGCGGAACAGCGACTTTGTGATGAACAATGTATTTTGGGTCGGAGTATATCCGGGCCTGACGTCCAAAATGCTCGCTTTTGTCGCGAGCACAATTACAGATTTCACCCTTCGTTGCAAAGCTCGAAGCGCAGAGCAAGTAACTCCCGCAAGATAGGTTATTCAGAATCGTGTAGAGTACTTCTTTTCGAGACAATAATTGACTCCTGCTCTGGAAAGCTGATGCCCCCGGTCACCCCCCTTCCTCCTGACGATTTGCAGCTGATTCTGAAACAGACTGCTTCCCTGTGGGAGGAAGTGCGCGGTCGTCGCATTTTTATCACCGGAGGTACCGGCTTTTTCGGGTGTTGGTTCGTCGAGAGTTTTTGCTATATCAATCGCGTGCTCGACCTGAATGCCAGCATAACCGTACTCACTCGCAATCCGATCGCATTTCAGGCAAAGTGTCCGCACTTGACTTCAGATCGGAGCCTGACTCTTCACGAAGGAGATGTGAGAAGCTTTATCTTTCCAGAAGGTCAATTTCACTGTGTCGTGCATGCCGCCTCAGAGACCAATGCACAGAAAGCGGCCGATCAGCCCGCCGAAATCTTCTCGACCATCGTGGCTGGAACGGAACGTGTGCTGCAATTCGCATGTGCATGCAGATCGAGCAAACTACTGTTTATAAGCTCAGGCGCGGTTTACGGCAAACAGCCCCCTGAGATGACTCATCTGCCGGAGACTTGGAATGGGGCCCCTGATCCGGTTAGCCCGAGTAGCGCGTACGCCGAGGGCAAACGATCCGCCGAACTCCTGTGCTCTTTGTACGGGAATCACTACTCTCCGGAATGCAAAATTGCTCGCTGTTGGGCGTTCTGCGGCCCGCACCTGCCGCTGGATCGACATTTCGCCATCGGCAACTTTATTGCTGATGCGCTGGCAGCAAGGCCGATCCAGATTTACGGTGATGGTACTTCCCGGCGTTCCTACCTTTACTCGGGCGACCTGATGATCTGGCTCTGGACCATATTGTTTCGAGCACCCGCACTACTCCCCATCAACGTAGGATCAGCTCATGACATCAGCATTCTGGAATTGGCTCAGAAGGTTAAATTCGCATCGCCCGGGAACCTGTTGCTGGTATGGCAATCTCGCGGTATGTTCCTAACGTGGATCGTGCTCGGGATTTGCTCGAACTCCGGGAGCGAGTCGGGCTAGAAGAATCTATACGGAAAACCGCGGAGTGGTATGCGGCTACAAACAGCTACAAAACACCGCTGTAGTTCTAGTTCCTCGTCTTCCCTTTCCAATATCGCTTGATTTCTTGCCACCTTTGGCTGTTTTCCGGAACGTCCAGAGTTCGCTGAACGCTTTGCCGAACAACAACCCAAAAGACGGCGAAGAAAAACCCAATAATAGTTGAGGCCAGCACGATAATGGCGCGATGAGGTGATGACTTCCTGTCCGCAGTGATGGCAGGGTCGACCACTTGGACAATTTCGCCCTCCTTCGCTTGGTCGAGTTTCGCTACTTCCAATCCCTTGATCAACAATTCATAAATTGCTTCGTAGTACTTCAAATCACGAAACCGGCGAAGGTATTCCATCCCGGACTCGGTAACGCGTCCTTTCGAGAGAACAATGTCCGAACCGGTATCATGCTGCGAACCCGCCAGTTGCGCGAGTTGTTTCTGCAGTGCTCCCAATTGCTGCTTCGCCAAAACCAAGTCTGGGTTGTCCTCCGCCGCGAACGAACGCATCCCTTGTATCTGCACTTCCTTGGCTACGACCTGTGCACGTAGCACTGCAACGGATTCAATCAACGCTTTTGCCTGGCTGTCGATTTGTAAAACACCCGTGGATTGTTGAGTCTTTCTCATCTCTTCTTCGGCCGTAGACAGGTTCTTCTTGGCATCTTGTAATTCTCTTTCAAAGAAGAGCCGTCTTCGGGCAGCTTCCGTGATGGCGAGGGTTTCCGAAAGCTTCCTAAACTCCTCCACGTACCCGTTTGCCATCTCGGCAGCTCGTTTCGCGTCTCCGTCCTCTACCGTGACACGGATCAAGCCATCCTTGGTACCAGCAGCAACCGTAGTGTGCCGCTCAAACGCCTTTCGCGCGTCGGACATCCGCTTCTCGTGATACTCCGCCATCAGACCGAAACGCTGGATCATCGCGTCTTCCACCGTGCGGCTCTTCAGGAAAGAAACATACATGTCGGTTTGGGACTTCATACCAGTTAGCGCACCCAACGCGCCCAGCGCACCAATACTTCCCCCCATCGAACCGCCACTGCTGATTTGTCCCATCATGGCCGAAGCCAGAGACGTGTTCTGGCTGGGAGGCAACAGTACAGCTGTTCCCTCGTACTGCACCGGCAACAAGAGGGAGATCACAATCGACAGAACTGCAGCTCCGGCGACGAAGCGGAAGATAAACCGCTTATGCTGAACCAATAGAACCGTTAGGTCGAGCAGTGAGGCCTCGCTGTCGTGCTGAGACCCTTCTGCGCCTTCCTCAATGACAAGCGGATCTTGCGGAATGATCTCCGTGTGAGTGGCCACTTCGGGCTATTATGCCATGGGTCTATGATGATTGTGGCGGATTACGATCTAGCTTTCTCATTGCGGAAAGTGCCCAAAGACCGCAATGGGTATTGGTACTTGCCCGCCGCGTTTCGGCGAGGTCCAGTTTGTGCTAGCTTGGAGGTTCGGAATCCCTCGTCAAAATGAATCCTTTTCCCCTTGGGCAGGCGTCTGGGTCGTGGTTGGAACACGCAAAAACAGCTAGGCTCATTTTTCGGCAGGCCAGCGCCGGCGCTCATGGCAAAGGTCTCCTGATTCCAGCCCTCTGCTTCAGATTCAGAGTTCTGCCATCCAGTCTGCTCCTGCTCGCGCTGGTTGTTGGCTTCGCCACAGAGGCAATCGCGCAGACCGCTCCAGAGGCCGATCCAGTCCCCGCGCAGAGATCGGACCAGAATTCCCCGGCAGCGCCCATTCCTCCAACGTCGGCTCACTTGAGGTCTTTGCCGAAGAATCTCGTTCTCGACCAGAAGGACTTTTGGACCGCTCCTTTGCATTTTTCTGAGAAGGAGTGGGACTGGGCCCTGCCTTCAATCCTCGTCGGGGGGATGTTCATCAAGGCTGACAGATCGATTGAAAAACACGTTCCGACGAGCAAGAGTACGATCTCTCACGCTGTCACTTATTCCAACGCCGGGGTAGCAGCGTTAGCCGCCGCCGGTGGCGGGTTGTTTCTCTTGGGCCATCTCCAGAACGATGATCAGAAGCGCGAAACCGGGATCCTCGCGGGAGAGGCTGCCATCGGAGCCTTCCTCGACACGGAAGTCTTCAAGTACGCCGCCGGACGAGAACGCCCGTTCACCGGCTCAGGCACAGGCCGTTTTTTCGTTGGCGGAGAC
>QIAK01000454.1:16656-17057 GCA_003225515.1 Acidobacteriota bacterium
CGGCCCACTCACCCAGTTCCTTGCCTACGGCATGGCCGGAAGCGTAAGCGGTGCACGCTGGGCCGGCCAAAAGCACTTGTCTTCCGATGTCATTATCGGCAGTGCACTGGGGTGGTACATGGGCTACCAAATCTTCCATGCCCACTCCCGTTACAGTGATGCCGAACGCGCCAGATACGGCAAGTTTTATAAGGGAGTAGAGGAAGACGAAGAAGTCAAGTCCTTGCGCGAAACGCGAAACATGGGGTCAAGCTATGTCCCGCTCGACGGCTGGGTTTATCCGGCATTGGAGCGGTTGGCCGCTCTCGGCTACATTGACAGCAACGCCCTCGGCCTGCGCCCTTGGACCCGGCTTGAATGTGCGCGTCTTCTGACTGAAGCCGGAAAGCACAATGCCGGCA
>QIAK01000455.1:0-454 GCA_003225515.1 Acidobacteriota bacterium
GAGTTCAGCATGGCAGGCAGCGCGCCCGTCGACTCTCCCACCTCGATCATTTCAACGGCCAATTCCGGGAAAATCTTCTGCTCTTCCAGGCTGCCCGCGAGGCCTTGTCCTTCGCGTACCCGGGTGCCCGCTCGCATCACTCCCTTTAAGATGCGCCGGCTGCTCATGGAAGCGCCCGCGGTTTCCATGGCCGGCACCAGCGGCAGGCCGCCCTGCAGCAGGGTCGAAAGCATCCGGGAAAAACTTGCCACCTGATGCTTCAAACGTATATCGCCCAGCAGCGGCATACTCAGGATCACGCGATCGATCCGATCGGCTCCGCGATCCGTTTCCTTCCAGCGCCATAGCACAAATCCGAAAATCGCCAGGCCAGCGAACAGATACGGAGCGTACTTTTGCGCATTCTGTCCTACCGCCAGCATGAACACCGTGATTGCCGGCAGCTTCGCATCCA
>QIAK01000455.1:482-5343 GCA_003225515.1 Acidobacteriota bacterium
ATAAATCGGCAAATTTGGGCACAACGTAAGTGAACAGGAAGGTCACCATGATCAGAACCACAGTGATCAGCAACGTGGGATAAATCAGCGAAACGAAGAGTTTCTTGCGAAACGTCATCGACAGGCGCTGAAAGGCGATGTAACGCGTCAGAACCTCATCGATATTGCCGCTCTTCTCCCCCGCCATCAGCGTCGTGGTATAGATCTTGGGAACGATACCCTGCGCCCCGAACGCATCCGACAGCAACTCCCCACCTTTGACGCGCTCCCGCACGTTTTCCAAAATCTGCTTCAGTTGCTGGTCCTTCTGGCGCTTAATGAGCAATTCCAGCGAGTTCAGAATCGGCAATCCGGCCCGGATCAGCGTCAGAAACTGCTGATTGAAGACCAGAAATGTGCTCTGCTTAAGCTTTCGCCGTTTCCGCAGCGAGACTCCAGAAGTCAGCATCCCCTGGGGCTTAACCCAGTAAACCAGATAGCCCTGCTGCGAGAAGCGGTCGCGCACTTCGGCCTCGGAGTAGCCCTGCTCGATGTGCTGCTGGACGCGCCCGCGATCGTCCGCGATTTTTACTACAAATTCCGCCATTTGCCGACTTTTCTGCTACTCGGAGCCCTATGGTTCAGTCTAACATTCCAACTTACCATTCTAAGACACCGGCCACCCGCAAACCGTAGCTATCAGGTACCGCAAGTAACCTTCAAAGGCCACATCCGCGATCCAGGGCTCCAGCCCGCCTTCCACGGTTTCGGTTCCTGCCGGCGGCTTGAACTGAAAGCGCGCATCCGCGATCGGCACATCTTCCTTCATGTCGCCAAAACGGTACTCCGTGGCCGCTCCATCGGCTTCCTGAATCACAATCCGGAGAATCTTGTGCTCTGGCGTCACCTCCAGCAGGATTTCGCTCACGCGATCCGCCAAGGCTTGGGGCACCCCCCTCAGAACCACGTCTTCCGGTTGCAGCGGAGTTACATCGGGAGCTAGAGACAGTCCCTGTAACTCCTTTTCCAGCTTGGTCTTACCCAATAAGAATGCGAGAGGAGAGCGCACATCCTCGAGCTTCCTGGCATCCGTTTTTCGGGCCTGCCGGTCAGCCGGAACGTAGAACCAGGCATCCTTCCCATCGCTGACAAACAGCTTCTCCCTCGGAGAACGGTACTCCCATCGCATCTTGCCTGGTTTTTTCAGCCACAGCGTGCCGGTTTCAGTGCGTTCCATCCCTGACCCGCGATATACCTCGGTAAACTCGGCAGCGAGCGAGTGCAGATGGTTATAGTGCGTATCCACCGCCGCTGCCAGCGTCTTCACGTCAACCGCGGTAGCGACAAGCGCCGGCGGCAGCATGGTCGCGGCCATACCCAGCGCGATCGCAAAGCGAAGCCAACGTACACGTATCTCGATAGTTTTTCACCGGGTACCGGCCCAGGATGTCGCACCCTCACGCAAACCTGGGAGGGCAACAGAGGGCAAGCTCCTACTGGGGAACTCCTAAGATGATTGTAAGCCGCAGGATGGGAGTTGTCATTCTATTGATGCGAGCTTTTGAGAGTCAGTGAACCTTCAGATTTGATTTGTGAACAGCGAGTATTGATGTGTGCCGCCGATTCTTTTCAGACCCGGACTCTCGGTTAACACATACTCAAGCAGCGGGTTGTGGTACAGGATGTACACCGGCCGGGGATGAGCGCGAAGAGACTGTTTCAGATTCGCGATTACTTGTCGCACTCCAGATTCCGGGAACGGATTGAACAAGTAAAGCACCAGGGGATCCTCGGGAAAAGCGAACGCGGCAGCGTCTCTGCAAAGCGCTTCAATCGCGAAGCATTTCTGCGATTCATTCTTGTACTGCCGTAGATTGCTCTGCGCGATCTCGTGCAGTGCAGGGAGTAGCTCCACGCCAATGATGCGGCGAAAGGGATAGTCCGATGCCATCAGAAGCGTGCGTCCTTTTCCCGAGCCCAGATCGATGAACGTGTAATCGCGAAAGTTGAGCGGACTCTGGTCGGCACCCGGCATTTGCCCGAGAGCGTCGATCATCTCGTGAAATGCGGCAGGCTGTGTGGGCTGGTATTCGGAATGGAACATTCCCAGTAAACGATCGCGCCATCGGACCGCTCCACTCGTGGTGTTGACGCGGAAATCCCAGTCATAGTCGGCATCCCCGAAGCGCGCTCGCAGACGGTCCGGAGTCGAATCCCGCACGAACTCCCACAGCACTCCAATCAGCCGGCGTGTCGCACGTAGAGATCCCTCATACGCGGCAGCGTACCTCCACCAACACCACGCAGTCCGCAGCACGCTGATCTGAGGAGGAGAATCCATGCGAGAAGAAATCGAAGAAGATTATCGCCGAAATGCGAAGGTCGAAACGCGACGGCCGAAAAACGACGACTGAAAGACGACGCCCTAGCCCTTGCTGTGAAACTTCGGCTTGGAAGGTATGTATCCCGGGGGCAGTCCCTTGGTAATGAAAGGGAAGTCGTCCGGATTCTGCAATTGAACCTGTCCGTCCCAGCTGAGCACGTACGGATTTCCGTCTGGATCAACCGGCACGCCGGGAATGTGCTCGGCCGCGATAACCTCGGACATGCTGATCGGGACAACACCATTGCGCTCCCGATAGCGAGCGACGGCCTCCTCCAGGTGAGTGATATCCTCATCCACCCGGATGGCGCGAAGATGTGTGATGGCATTCTCTTTGATGCTGGATTCGCTGCTGGACTCGTACGTCGCTGTCCATAGCATGCGGGCAGTGGCGAAATCGCCGGCGTGCGTCGCCATCTGAGCCGCCATAATTTTCATGAACGGATGCGCGTTGGGAACCTTCGAGCCGCGCTCGAATGTCGCGGCCGCGTTGCGGTAGTCCTTCAGTTCGGTGTAGTAGACGAATCCAAGATCGTAGTAAAGGCGCCAGTTGTCAGGATTGTGCTCGATGCCGTACTGCATCAGCTGAACCGCTCGCACCGGCTCGCCTGCACCATTCGGCGGCTGAGGAGCCAGGAAGCTGGCGCCAAACTCGTAAGCCGGAACCAGATGAGGATCGAGTGTCGTCGTGATTTCGAGTAACGGCGCAAGTTCATTGTAAGTATGTGCCAGCTCGAAGTGGCGGTGACCAAAATATTGCACGGTACGCGTCCAGTAGATGCACGCCATCAGTCCATCGAATCCGAGGCTGGCGCGCTTCACCACACTCGGCGAGTTGACGTAAAGCACATCCTCGATCGTGGCTTGCGGGCGGATGCGGTCGATATGCCTCAACAGAAGAATGCTCGCGCCCATCGACACAGTAAGGCAGGTGGCGGCGATGACTGTCGTTCGCCGAGCGCGGCTCATCGAATCATTCCTCGTTCTGAGGTGTGCGCAATCATTTCAAGTTCCTGCGCTCAAAGATCAGGACTGCCCCGCTCATCGCCATCACTGTATAGAACAAAGCGTACAGCGTGTTTTGCAGGATCAGTTGCCCGGCCACATGCTGCTGGTGCGCGACCGCGCTGATGACGTTCAAAGCCGAAAAGTTGGGTACCAGGTACGCCGCGGCCATCGCGAACCATCGGGTCATGCCGTGCGTCAGGCCGGCGAATCCGCGGAGGTCGTCCGCAAAGCTCCCGATTACGAACAACGAGAATGCAAATACCGCAGACAGGAGCGGAGACGAGAATGACGAAAACAGCAGAGCCAGCGAGCAGATAATCAGGAACTCGAGCACAATGAAATAGAGTGCCACCAGGATCAGGGCATCGGGTTTCGAAAATTTGTGCGCCACGTAGAGCAGGGCGCCGAACACTCCGATCGCCATAAAGAAAGTGTTCACAACCAGCGTTCCGGCCAGCCCCAGGAACTTGCCCACAATGAACTCCCAGCGCCGAACTGGACGCGACAGCACCGTGTAAAGCGTGCGCTTCTCAATCTCCTTCGATACCAATCCGATTCCGATGAAGATTGCGATGACGATGCCGAAGAGCGAAACCGCGGTGAGCCCAAGGTTGACCACTACCAACCGCTCAATCTCAATGGAAATCTGGCCGACAAAAATGGCCGCTCCTGAAAGCAGCAGAGCGAACGCGATAAGGTTGTAGAGGACGCGATCGCGAACCGCCTCGCGAAAAGTGTTGGAAGCGATGTGCACGATGCGTGGAATCATCGTAAGGTGCCTCCTGCGGTGGTCTGCGTCTTCTCCAGAGTTTTTGAGGACGGCTGCAGCTTGCAGGAATCGCCCAAGCCATCCTGCACAATCCAATGCTGGTCCTCTTCGATGAGCCCATGTCGGGCCTGGATCCTTTGGGCCGACGCGAAGTTCGCGATCTGATGGAGCAGCTCAAGAAGGAAGGCAAGACAGTATTCTTCTCGACTCACATTCTCTCCGATGCTGAGGCTCTGTGCGACCGGGTCGCCATAATCTACAAGGGAGAATTGCGAGGCGTAGGCGCGGTGGAAGAGTTAACGTCCACTATCCAAGGCAATCGCACAGAGCCTCAGCATCGGAGAGAATGTGAGTCGAGAAGAATACTGTCTTGCCTTCCTGCTTGAGCTGCTCCATCAGATCGCGAACTTCGCGTCGGCCCAAAGGATCCAGGCCCGACATGGGCTCATCGAAGAAGACCAGCTTTGGATTGTGCAGGATGGCTTGCGCGATTCCTGCACGCTGCAGCATGCCTTTGGAAAACTTGCGCAACTGCACGCCTTTCACATCGGTAAGACCTACGCGTTGTAATACTTCTTCGACACGGCGCGCGCGGTCTTTGCCGGGAACGCCCGAGAGTTGCCCGTAGTAGTTCAGTAACTCGTGGGCAGTCAGGTAGTCGTAGAAGTAGGGCTGCTCGGGAAGGAATCCGATCTGCGCTTTGATTTCAGGATCGGTCCATT
>QIAK01000455.1:5375-8938 GCA_003225515.1 Acidobacteriota bacterium
ATCAACATTTTAAGAGTCGTAGTTTTGCCTGCACCGTTAGGGCCGAGGAAACCAAAAATCTCGCCTTCTTCAACGGTAAGATGAAGCGGCTGCAAAGCCCTCTTGGGGCGCTTGCGCCAGAAACCAACCATGTAGGTCTTTTCCAGACCGAGGATTTCAATCGCGGCCATGGGTGTGTAGAGCTCCGTGAGCGGAATTTCCGAAATCAATTATATGAAATGACGGCATCCTTGAGAACGCCTGTTCAGTTACGACGGTCACTGAAAATGTGATAGATGAAACAGGGCAAGCGCAATGGCGGGAAGTTCAGCAGGCCCGATTTCAGCCGGACATGAGAATGGGTTAGGGAGCCAACGGGAAGGCTACACAAGCGACAGTGGTATTCACCGGAACGTCGCCCGCGGTAGCCACTTGCGAGCGGAGAATGACATCGTCAGTGGAGCAGAAATCACGATTTCCAGTGGTGTTGACTCCGATAGGGGCTGCCGCGACAACGTAAGCGGCGTTGTCGGTTGCTGCTCCTACCGCAATACCAGTCGCCAGGTAATAGTAGCCGCTTTTCCCGGTGCTGCCCGGCGTAGCCGTAGCCAGAAAATTATCGATGATGCAGGCCGTGACTGACGACGGTGTACACGGGGCCGGCCCACCCAACTGAGTGATGCTAACGGCGTAGCCGATGGTTGAGTAGGCGGCAGCGTAGCTGATTTCTGCAGTCTGCAAAGTGTGCAGCGTCCCGGCTGCCGACGACTCATTGGCCGAGATTCTTGCCTGCAGCAGGTTGGGAATCGCGATCGCCGCGATGATGAGGATAATCGCTACTACGATCAGCAACTCGATAAGGGAAAAGCCTTTTTGAATACGCATTATCTATACCTGACCGCTGCGTCGCTAACTCGTTGGCGCAGACAGTAAGCATGAATATTGTTGCACCTCTGTCGCCAATCTCGAAGTTGTGGGCGTGCATTGGTAACTGACTAATGCCTTTCAGAATCAGCGGATTATCACGTTGATCAACGTGCCGCTTGTCGCGAACTGGCCATGGAAGGCGAAGATGTTGACCGGAAATGTCAACCTCGAAACGCCCTGGCAACGATGCAGTTTGAATGAGGGCGGAAGACTCGTCAAAAATAACAGCAAAAAAAACAAAGGAGCAGCGAACTCACGTTCGCTGCTCCCGGTCTTCGTACTTCGCCACTGAACCAACTCGCTGAACTCAGCTAGTTAGTTGAGGGGGCTGAGGACTTGGCAAGCTGCCACGGTTGCGGCTACTGCGCCCGCGGGGTTCGCACGAACCACAGCGTCTTCGTAAGAGCAGAAGCTGCGGATGCCGGTCTGGTTGATCGTGACCGGAGTACCCGTCGCCAGGTACGAAACAGTCGGAGGACCGCCCGCGACGCTGGTGGCGTTGAAAACGTAACCGCTCTTGTTGCCCGAAGACAGCTGGTTGTCGATCAAGCAGGCCGACGCCTGGGCTGGCACGCAAACCGCATTGACAGCGCCGCCGAGGGCGAGCAAGGTCGGAGAGAATCCGACTGCCGGATAGCTGGTCTGGTAGGTGATCTCACCAGTGTTGATGGTACGGATGGAGCCGACAGCAGACGACTCATTGGCCGCCATGCGGGCGCGCAGCAAGTTCGGAATCGCGATCGCTGCAATGATCAGGATGATTGCCACCACGATCAGCAGCTCGATCAGTGAGAAACCCTTTTGTTTACGCATCTCGATTTTTCCCTCGTATGTTTCGTTTTTGAATTTGCTGGTCATGGTTGACTCAGTCGTATCGATACTTGCACCTGCCTTGCCAAAGCCGCCAGTTACGGAAGTTCGAAGGGACACTCCAGGAAGAGCTTTGTTTTCAGCAGAGAGCGACTTTTCTCGTCTCCTCTGACCATCCCGGCTCTCCTCCGCTGGCAAAATAACGCGGTCGGTTGACAATTCACGTCACAAGCTCAGAAATCATGCTCAAGCTAATTGTAGAACGAATCAGCGGCTCCGGCTTGCATCGCCCGAGAAGAATGCTGATTGCGATTCTGACATTCTGTATTGAGCGTATGGCCCGAGCGAAATGGTAGCTTGGATCTTGTCGGCTCTTTGCCGCCGCGAGGCTTCGAGTCTCGGCCTCAGTCCAGCAAGAATCATTGGCGGCTTTAGCTCCGGAGGAAGCATTCGGACACACGAAAAGAGCTTTTCGGCGCCGGGATCTGCTCGAAAAGTAAAAGGAGCAGCGAACGTATGTTCGCTGCTCCCGGCTTGTACCCTCCCCAGGTACTCGCCACTGAAACTAGCTTGTTAGTTGAGCGGGCTCAGGACCTGGCAAGCTGCCACTGTTGCGGCCACTGCACCCGTCGGATCCGCGCGAACCACAGCGTCTTCGTAAGAGCAGAAGCTGCGGAGGCCGGTCTGGTTGATGGTAACTGGAGTACCTGTTGCCAGGTACGAAATCGTCGGAGGGCCACCAGCAACGCTGGCCGCGGTAAATACGTAACCGCTCTTCGTTCCGGACGACAATTGGTTATCGATCAAGCACGCCGATGCCGCAGCTGGCACGCAAACGGCATTGGCGGCGCCGCCCAGAGAGAGCAGGGTCGGAGCGAATCCAACAGCCGGATAGCTGGTGTTGTAAGTTACTTCTCCCGTGTTGATGGTACGGATGGAGCCGACAGCAGACGACTCATTGGCCGCCATACGCGCGCGCAGCAAGTTCGGAATAGCAATAGCCGCAATGATCAGGATGATGGCCACCACGATCAGCAGCTCGATCAGTGAGAAACCCTTTTGTTTCCGCATCTCTTTATTTTTCCTCTCGTTGTCTTTTTTAACTGCTGGTCGCACATGACGCAGTCGCTAAGATATTTGCACTTGCCTAGCCAAAGCCGCTAGTTACCATGGTTTCCGCGGCAAGTCCGGGAAGGGCTTTATTTTCAGCGCAGGGTAACATCGAGCCCTTTTTCGGACTGCTCCAGTGCGTTCCTGCTGGCAAAATACGGCAGCGCGCCTGACATTTCCTGTCAGTTTGGAACTGGAGCGACTTCTCCTTATGGGAACGTGAGCCGGGGTCTTTCCTTGCGGAGACATTCCCCTCATCTCGCTACCCCTGCTTACCTCAAACCCGTGGGTCTCGGAGCCCGGGCTGCGCCTCCGGCGAACGAACGCGTACAATGTTGCGCGAACATCGCGAGCACCGAATGGATATTTCGAATCAGGAATGGAACGGCACATTGCACATCGACGCCGATATTGCCCGGGCGTGGACACTACCGGCTCACCTATATTTAGATGCTAGCAATCTGCTTTCCGAAGCTCAAAAAATTTTCTTCCGTACATGGCAAGTGGCCGGGCACGCCAGCCGGGTCACAAATCCGGGCGATTTTTTCACCATCGAACTGATGGGCGAGCCGCTCCTGTTCGTGCGTGGCCTGGATGGGGTTCTGCGCGGCTTCTACAACGTTTGCCGGCACCGCGCCGGGCCTCCCGCGGAAGGCTGCGGTTCCCGCAAGCTGTTTCGTTGTGGATACCATGGCTGGACGTACGCTCTCGATGGCACCCTGCTCAGCGCAACTGAG
>QIAK01000456.1 GCA_003225515.1 Acidobacteriota bacterium
CAGCGTCGGGGATATGGCTGCTGAGCTTTGCCCTTGCGCTGCCCTTGGCGCGCGTGCCGATCCTGCAAGGCTCGCGACTGCCATTTCCAGCGCTGTTCCGCAAAGTCTCATTGCACGGGCTGGGCCTTGCGTTCGGGACGGCGGGGTTCGCTGTGATCGCGTCTTTTACTACGCTCTACTATGCCAGCCGCCATTGGACCGACCCTGCACTCGCCCTGGTTCTGTTCGGCGGCTGTTTCGTCGTCATTCGTCTGTTATTCGCTAACGCTATCAATCGTTGGGATGGGTTCCGAGTTGCCCTTGTCT
>QIAK01000458.1 GCA_003225515.1 Acidobacteriota bacterium
GTGTGGCCGGTGCGTAGAGGCATGTCAGAACGTCGAGGTCAATGAAACGCTCTCCATCAACTGGGAAGATCCGAATCCTAGAGTGCTCTGGGATGGCGGATCCACCATTGGAGAATCGAGCTGCGTTTCGTGCGGCCACTGCATCACGGTCTGCCCCTGCAATGCGCTGATGGAAAAAACCATGCTGGGCCATGCCGGATTCCTGACATCACTGAAAAAGTCTGCCTTGAGCGGAATGATAG
>QIAK01000459.1 GCA_003225515.1 Acidobacteriota bacterium
AAGGAAAATTTGGCTGGGGTCACATTAATAGTGAGGACCGGCTTACTACCCCGTTGATTCGTGAAGGCGGAAAGTTTCGTCAGGCCAGCTGGGACGAAGCGCTTGGTCTGGTCGCTCGCCGATTGTCAGAAATCAAAGAGAAGGATGGAGCGGACTCCCTAGCCTTCATCTCTTCATCGAAGTGTACGAACGAAGAGAGCTACCTCCTGCAGAAATTGGCGCGAGTCCTCATCGGTACCAACAACGTGGACAATTGTTCCCGCTACTGCCAATCGCCCGCGACCATGGGCTTGTTCCGCACCGTGGGTTATGGCGGCGACTCGGGCTCTATCTCCGATATCGAGAAGGCCGATCTGGTCCTCATCATCGGCAGCAACACGGCAGAGAGCCACCCAGTCATCGCAACGCGAGTGAAGAGCTCTCACAAACTGGACGGACAGAAATTGATTGTCTCCGACTTGCGTGAACACGAAATGGCAAAACGAGCAGACCTATTTCTACATCCCAAACCAGCAACCGATCTCATCTGGATCAATGCGGTCTCTCGATACCTTCTGGACCAAGGCTTGGCGAACACAAAGTTCCTAAACCAGTGGGTTAATGGGCTGGAAGAATACCAAAAGAGCTTAGAGCCGTTCAGCCTGGAAGCGGCGGCGCAACAGACGGGTCTCTCCGAACGAACCATTAGAACCGTCGCTCACATGATTGCTGAGGCAAAGAGTACATGCATACTTTGGGCGATGGGAGTCACCCAGCATACGCAGGGCTCCGATATTTCCACCGCAATATCGAATCTGTTGCTGATCACCGGTAATTACATGCGCCCGGGAACCGGCGCTTATCCCCTGCGCGGACACAATAATGTGCAGGGAGCTAGCGACCACGGGTCTATGCCTAACATGCTGCCTGGTTACCAGTCGGTGGACGATCCCGAAGTGCGCCAGCGATTTGAGGCTGGATGGAAGGTCAAACTACCTTCCACCAAGGGATTGGACAACCATCAGATGGTGGAAGCCATTCACGAAGGCAAGCTGAAAGCGATGTATCTGATCGGCGAGGAGATGAGCATCGTGGACTCAAACGCCAACTATGTTGCGGCGGGGTTCGAGAAGCTTGATTTTTTCGTCGTGCAGGACATCTTTTTCAGCAACACGTGCCGTTACGCGGATGTTGTGCTGCCCGGCGCGCCGAGCCTGGAGAAGGAGGGTACCTTCACTAGCACCGAGCGTCGCGTTCAGCGCCTATACGAAGTGCTCGAACCGCTCGCTGGCTGTAAACCGGATTGGAAGATTATCCAGGACGTCGCCAACCGTTTGGGCGGCGATTGGCGCTATCAGCATCCCTCCGAGATCATGGATGAAATTGCCTCTCTGACTCCAATGTTCGCCGGTGTCAACTACAAGAGGTTAGAGAGTTACAAATCCCTGCAATGGCCCGTCTCGGCTGATGGAACGGATGAGCCTCTGCTCTATACCAAACGTTTCGCTTTCCCCGATGGAAAAGCCAGGCTCTTCCCTGTTTCCTGGAAGGGGCCCACCGATCGCCCGAACGCTGAATTTGACTTGCACCTGAACAATGGCAGGCTTCTGGAACATTTTCACGAAGGCAACCTAACCTATCGCACCGAAGGAATTCGAGAGAAGACTCCCGACACGTTTGTAGAAGTGTCCCCCGAACTTGCTGAAGAGCGCGGCATTCAAAGCGGAACCTGGGTGCAACTGATCTCGCGCTATGGGAAGGTTCGAGTGCGTGCCCTGGTCACGGACCGCGTACGCGGCAAGGAACTCTACATGCCGATGAACTCGGTTGAGAGCCCGGTGAACCGGCTGACCAGCAGCCACACAGATCCAGTGACTAACACGCCGGCCTACAAGGAGGCCAGTGTTCACATGAACGTCTTGGCCGAGGTCGGTGAGAGTCCGCTGCCCCGCATCAATCCCCGCTTCGGTCATCCCACGCCGCAAAACGGGGTGGAAGTTGAGCGCAAGTGGAAACGACCCGACTATGCGCCGCCAGGAAATGGCAATGGGCTGGTGCAACTGCAGACAAAAAAGTGAAGTAAGGAGAATTCCATGGCTCAACCGATTCCTCTAGATATTGCGCCGCGTAATCCTCGGGCTGAATTGCGCTCCCGGTTGG
>QIAK01000457.1 GCA_003225515.1 Acidobacteriota bacterium
GCAGCGACGCCTACGGTGGTCACAAAGGGTGTTCGACCTCTCGGAAGCGTGAAGCATCGGGCTAGATTTCACAACAGAACCGAAAGATTGCGCGCCGCCAGTGCAAGACTGTCCACATCTCGACTGGGAATGTCGGCTGGCTGTCATGGCTTGAAACTCTGGAGGTGGAAATCGATGGATACCCCGCGACACCAGCAAGGACAATACGAGCCGCCTCATCCCTAATGACTGGACGCCGACGTGCTACGTATTGGCTGGAGGAAGCGATTGTGATGAAGGTTGCGATCGACGGCATCGTTCAAGAAGCGAAACCCGACGAGCTTCTCATCGATCTGATCAACGGTACTGGCGGATCGGTTCCGCATGTCTGCTATCACCCACAACTCGGGCCGGTTCAGACGTGTGACACATGCATGGTGGAAGTGAACGGACGACTCGTTAGAGCCTGCGCAACCCCAATCACCGATGGAATGACGATCTCCACGAAGTCAGCGAAGGCAGAGGCGGCCCAGGTGGAAGCATTCGATCGCATTCTGAGCAACCACATGCTGTACTGCACCGTCTGCGACAACAATAACGGCAATTGCGTCGTCCATAACACGACGAAATTGCTGGCCATTGAGCATCAAAGAATACCTTTCCGAACGAAACCTTACGAAGTCGATAACACGAACCCGTTCTACCGCTACGATCCCGACCAAT
>QIAK01000225.1:0-1828 GCA_003225515.1 Acidobacteriota bacterium
GTTAACTCGGCGGAATCCCATTTCGATCACTCCCGATTTGGACCAACGCTTTCATGGTATGCTTCGCAAAACTTTGGCTTTTCAGGACGCCCCGTGCTGATTGAAATGCGTCTCGAGAACTATGCGGTCATCGATAACCTGGTGGTGGAGTTCGGTCACGGGTTAAACCTGCTCACTGGCGAAACCGGCGCGGGGAAATCGATTCTGGTGGACGCGCTGGCATTGCTGCTGGGCGACAAGGCTTCCAGTGATGTAATTCGGGCGGGGACGGCGCGCTCGGTCGTGTCCGCAGTATTTGAGGCTGAGGGCGCGGCAGAGAAACCGCTGGCGGACATTCTGGAAGCCAACGGATTGGACGAATCGGACGACGGGTCTCTCATTCTTCGGCGTGAGATCGCCGCAGGAGGGAAGGGCCGCGTCTTCGTCAACAATCAGCCGGCTACCGTCGCTGTCTTGCGACTGCTCGCCCCGCATTTGGCGACCATTCATGCCCAGAACGAGTCCCTTCTAAGTTTCGACGGACCCGCGCGGCTGGGATTGCTGGACGCATTCGCCGGCACCCAGTTGGATACGGTGGCGTCTTCATACGCGGAATGGAAAGCGGTTCGAGCTCGTATCGACGAACTGGAGCGCGGCGAGCAGGATCGCCTGCGGCTCGTCGATCTTTGGATTTTTCAGAAGCGCGAGATTGATGACGGCCATTTACAGAGCGGAGAGGACGAGAGTCTCGAAGCCGAGAAACGCGTCCTGGCCAATGCCGAGAAAATATACAACGCGGCGATGAATGCGTTTGACCTGCTGTACGAGGGCAATGGCTCGACCGCGTCTTCTCTGCGCGCGGCGCAAAAGCAAGTCGAAGAACTCGTCCGCTACGAGCCTAAATTCCAGGAGGCGCTGGCTGCTCTCGATACCGCGCGCATCAGCGTCGAGGACGTTGGCGCGACCCTGCGCGACTATGCGGGAGGCATTCACGCTTCCCCCGAACATCTTGCCAAGGTCGAGGATCGGCTCGCCCTTCTTGACCGGCTCAAGCGCAAGTACGGTCCGACACTGGATGAAGTCATTCAATTCGGCGCGGAAGTATCGCGCAAATTGTCGGAAATCGAGAACAAGGACGAGATCCTGCGGCAGTTGCGTAGCGAACTGGCAAAAGCTGCCGGGGAATATTTGCGCGCCGCGCGTGCGCTGTCAAAGCGGCGGACGGAGTCGGCGCGACGCTTGGAAAGGCTGGTGGAGGCGGAGATCAACGACCTGGCCATGAAGTCCACGTTTCGCATAGAGATGACGAGCTCCGAGGAAGAAGGGAACTGGAGCGAATCGGGAATCGATCAGGTCCTGTATATGATCTCGACCAATCCGGGCGAACCCCTGCGGCAACTCGAGCACATCGCCTCTGGAGGCGAGCTGTCGCGCGTGATGCTGGCATTGAAGGCGACGGTCGAAGCTGCGAAAATCCCCGCTTCCCGCAAAGGACGCGAGAAATCCGGCGCCCAGAAAACCTTGGTATTTGACGAGATTGACACCGGAATCGGCGGTCGTGCGGCCGAGGCGGTGGGCAAGAAACTCAAATCTTTATCGCGATCGAACCAGGTCTTGTGCGTCACCCATCTGCCGCAGATTGCGACCTTTGCCGACCATCACTACGTCATCGAGAAAAAGGAATCCGGCGGCAGGTCGCGGACCAGTATTCGCGCCGTAACCGGTGAGGATCGCACCGAAGAAGTGGCGCGCATGCTGAGCGGGGCCAAGCTGACCGAGACTTCGCGCCAGCATGCCAAGCAGATGATTAAGGCGAACGAATAGGGCGGCTTAGTTGAGGGCCTAAAAA
>QIAK01000225.1:1833-13297 GCA_003225515.1 Acidobacteriota bacterium
TTCGATTAGCGGGAAACTGTCGGAACACCGTCTGCCCGGCTCTCGGCCAGGGTATTGTTAGCCGAGCTATCCGCGATCTTAATCGTGAAGTTGACGGTAATCTTGGCCTTGGACTCGACCGGCTGGCCATTCTGCAGGATAGGTTTGAATCGCCACTCGCGTACCGCTTGTTGAGCCGCCGAGGCGAGAATAGCCGGCCCGCTGAGCACGTGCATATTTTCGATGATGCCATCGGCGCCGATGATGGCCTGCAATACCACGGATCCCTGCACGTTCATGTGCTGCGCCAGTACCGGATAGGCTGCCGGAGGCCGCACCGCTTCAATCGACAGATGCGTACGCTCGGCTGCGTTAGTGGTAGCTGCAAGGGCGGTGGGCTCGGTCGCTTTCGCTTCCGTGTGCGCAACTTCGGGACGCGTAACTTCAACTTTGGAGGCGTTGCTGCCAGGATGGACTCGGCTGTGTGTGTCTCCCGCTATCACTTCAACATCCAGCGGAGGCAGCACTGTGCGGTTGGTGGCAACGACTGGTGCGTCTGCTGTTTTCGATTCGGTAGCGGCCGGGGCGGCGACGGCAACGTGCTTCTTCGTAGCGGCCGAGCGTGCTGGCTTTGACGGCACTGGAACTGAAGTTGTTGCGGGCCTGCTAGGGACGATTGGCCCATCAGAATCCAGTGTCGACTCATCCGAGCCAAACCAGAACTGCTGATTGGTCAGGACGACGATGCCGAGCGCAACCAGGAGCAGAACCAGAGCCAACAGAAGCCGGCGGGGTTGCGGATTCTCGAAAGCGAATCGCGCTTGGGAGTTGCCTGCCGCCGTTCTTGTTCTGAGCTCTAGCATTTTCTCTGAACCTGTCCGCGAACCCTGAAACTCTCGCGATGACATTAATATGTTGCGCCACCTCGCCTCCGATCACAATGGCACGGGGAGGGGAGAAGGGGGCACGAGGGGGCCATACGAACTTCCAGAACCCAAGAGCTCCGCGCAAGAACTTTGATCCCAAACAATCTGTGGTTTTTCTCTGCAAACTCTTACCTTTGACGGCGTAAAACATCATGCTCCCTCCCTCCGGACTATTTGTGCATTAGAGGCCTGCGTCTCTAGTCGGCGGAACCCCCGTCTGCAATAAGGAACGGGCTGTTGGCGCCATCGTCAGAAAGGAAGGAAAGCCAATGGTAAATCGAATCAGCATACGCCGGACGGCTTGCGGCATCGCAATGTTGGGATTGCTGGCGCTGTGCGCGCCGGTTGCGGCGGCGTCCGGTCCAGAGGGGGCATGGCGAAAACTGGCTTTAGCTCATAACCCATCCCCGCGCGCGAACATGATCATGGCATATGATCCGGTCGGAAAAAATATTGTCATGTTCGGCGGATATAACGGTATCTATCTGAACGACACCTGGATCTTCAATGGTTCAGACTGGATTCAACTGAGTCCGGCAAGCGCGCCACCGGTGCGGTCGGCTGCGGCAATGTCGTTCGATCGCGCCACTGGAAAAATGGTGATGTTTGGCGGCTTTAATGGGAATAACTATCTGGGAGACACCTGGCTCTGGGATGGCGCGAAGCAGACATGGACAGAAGGCCATCCCATAACCCTGCCCACTGCGGTGACGCTGCCTATGATGTTTACCGATCCCCTCGATGGCCACGCGGGTATGATCGGCGGCTTCGACGGAAACTTTTTTTACAACAATAATTGGGTGTGGACGGGCACCGACTGGAGAGAGCGGTTTTCAAAGACGGTGCTCTGGGCCCGCGGCGCCGCAGTGGTTGCCAATGACTTAGCCCACGGCACGGTGTTGATCTTCGGCGGTCTGGGCGACGTCAATCCCAATAACACCTGGACGTGGGACGGCGTGGACTGGACCATGCAAAGTCCTGCGACCCAGCCTCCCTTGGTCTTCTACATCCCGGCGGCCTTCGATCCGGATCTGGGAAAGGTCGTGATGTTTGGCGGAATGTCGAAATCGCAAGCCACCTGGGCTTGGAATGGCAGTGACTGGAGCCTGGTACAAGCCTTCACTCCCCCGCCGCTTCTGAATTCACAAGGATTGGCTTGGGACGGCCGGTCAAACCAGTTGATCATGTTCGGCGGGGCGGTTCAGAACCTTCTGGTGAACGACACATACAAGTTCGTGAAGCGATAACAAGAAATTGCGGGACTTAATCCATGCGGAGCCGGTCAGCACTTCCGGCTTCGCAATTGGCCCTTCAGTTCACCCTCAAGATTTCCCCATTCGCTGCTAATCCCCGCTGTTTCTGTGGCTTACATTGACCATCCCGGTTCTTTTCGGTACTTTAATAGCACCGCCACAATGGGGATCGTGTACCCTAAAGGCACGAGTCTTGTGGGAGTTTTGCCATCTGATATTACAAGCAGTTCCTGGATTCACTCTGGTTCTAAACCTGGGTGAAGCTTTCGGGAACTGAGGAACGGGACTTAATCTTGGTTTTAGCTAAAAACGACCTTCTAGCAAAAAGCGACGGAAAAACCTTACTTCTACTCAAGCCTCGCGGATTCTGCGCGGGCGTAGTGCGGGCGATTGACGTAGTCCGCATTGCTCTCGAGGCCTTTGGGCCGCCAATTTATGTGCGCAAAGAGATCGTGCACAACAGCTTTGTGGTGGAGGAACTGCGCGCCAAGGGCGCAATTTTTGTCGACAGCGAGGACGAAGTCCCGAACGGCGAGCGCGTTATCTACAGCGCGCACGGAGTTTCTCCGGAGGTGCGCGAACACAGCGCGCGGCGCGGCCTGCGAGTCATCGATGCTACCTGCCCTCTGGTCACCAAGGTCCACGTCGAAGCCGTAAAATTCGCCAAGGAAGGCTATTCGCTCATCCTGATCGGCCACAAAGATCATGACGAAGTGGTTGGGACCCTGGGCGAGGCTCCGCTGGTCACGCAGGTGGTGGGATCGCCCGAGCAGGTTGAAAATCTCAGCGTGCCTGATCCGGACCACGTGGCGTATCTGACGCAGACGACCTTGAGCCTGGATGAGACCAAAGACATCATTGCGGCGCTCAAGCAGAAGTTTCCTAACATCAAAGGGCCAGCCGCGCAGGATATCTGCTACGCCACCGAGAATCGCCAGGTCGCGGTGAAGCAGGTAGCGTCCGAGGCCGACTTGCTGCTCGTCGTGGGATCTGAAAACAGCTCGAACTCAAATCGGTTGGTGGAAGTGGCGCGCAATCTGGGCACAAACGCCCATCTCATTGATAGCTGCAACGACATCGTCCCGGAGTGGTTGAAGAACGTGAAGACGATTGCGCTCACGGCGGGTGCTTCAGCGCCGGAGTGCCTCGTGGAAGAGACCATCGCGTTCCTGCGGAATAAAGGATTTAACAATGTGCAGGAACTCGAAGTCATGCCGGAAAACGTACGCTTCGGCTTGCCGCCGGAAATTGTCGAGGCGATCGCGGCCGCTCCAGCGGCTGCAACTGCGGATTAACGGAGACGTGAACTGATGGACAAAAACTCCCCTGATTCCAATTTAGCCTCTGCACAACTGGGCTCGAATCCGCAGCTTCGCTTTGGAAAAATTGAGGAACTGGGCAGCCGCGTAGGTACGGCCATTTCCGCCGCGCGGAAGTTTCTCTTCTCGCAGCAGCATGAACAGGGCTACTGGTGCGGCGAACTCGAAGCCGACACCACTCTCGAATCAGACTACATTCTGCTGCACACCCTTTTAGGAACCGGCAACCAGGATCGCTTTCAGAAAGCTGCCAACTGGATATTGCAGCACCAGAACGAAGACGGTGGCTGGAGCATCTACGCCGCGGGCCCGTCCAACATTAGCGCCTCGGTGAAGGCCTACTTCGGATTGAAGCTGGCGGGATATACGGCCGAACATCCTGCCATGCAGCGCGCCCGCGGGAAGATTCTGGAGATGGGCGGTGTCACCGAAGTCAACACATTCACCAAGATCTATCTATGCTTCTTCGGGCAGTATGACTACGACGCGGTTCCGGCGATTCCACCGGAGATCGTGCTCTTCCCGAACTGGTTCTGGTTCAACATCTACGAGATATCTTCCTGGTCGCGCGCCATCCTGGTGCCGCTCTCGATCTGCTACGCGAAAAAGCCGTTTAAGAAGATTCCGCGCGAGATGGGCGTAGAGGAACTATTTGTCGGCGGCATGCAGAAGTCGCGCATGCACCTGCACTGGGCGAAGAAACTGGTTTCCTGGCGGAATTTCTTTCTGGTGCTCGACCGCATGACGCACTGGTTTGAGCGCGTGCATGTGCGTCCGCTGCGCTCGATTGCGCTGAAGAGCGCCGAGAAGTGGATGCTGGAGCGCTTCGAAATGAGCGACGGCCTCGGCGCGATCTATCCCTCAATGATGAACGCCATCATCGCCCTACGCTGCCTGGGATATTCGCTCGACGATCCGCAGGTAATTCGCGCGCTCGATGAGTTTGAGAAGCTGGGCATCGAAGAGGAAGATACATTCCGCATGCAGCCCTGCATGTCGCCGGTCTGGGACACGGCATACGCGGTCTTCGCGCTCGGCGAGGCCGGAGTGCCGGCCAACGATCCGCGCATGGTGAAGTGCGCGGACTGGATTCTGCAGAAACAGGTTCGCCAGGCCGGCGACTGGAAAGTGAAAAATAAGCGCGGACAGCCGGGTGGCTGGTACTTCGAGTTCAATAACGAGTTTTACCCCGACGTGGATGACACCGCGATGGTTTGCCTTGGACTGAGCCGGGTGGAACATCCCAACGGACGCTATCAGCGCGAGTCGGTGCAGCGCGCCATCGACTGGATTTTTTCCATGCAGTGTAAGAACGGCGGCTGGGCATCCTTCGACAAAGATAACGACAAGATGGTGTTCCAGTACATCCCGTTCGCCGATCACAACGCCATGCTCGATCCGCCGACCGTGGACATTACCGGCCGCATCCTCGAGATGCTTGCGACCTACGGGTATAGCAAGGATCATCCTGCGGTGAAGCGGGCGATCACCTTCATAAGAAATGAACAAGAGCCGGACGGAAGCTGGTTCGGGCGCTGGGGTGTGAATTATATCTATGGCACCGCGCTGGTATTGCGCGGGCTGGAGGCCATCGGAATGGATCTGCACGAGCCCTGCATTCAGCAGGGCGCGGAGTGGCTGCGCATGGTGCAGAACGCCGATGGCGGCTGGGGCGAGACCATAGGATCGTACGATGATCCCAATCTTCGCGGTGTGGGAGAGAGCACTCCTTCGCAAACCGCATGGGCGATTCTGGGATTACTCGCGGCCAACGACACGCGCAGTGACTCGGTTGCGCGCGGCGTCGCCTATCTGCTGCGTACCCAGAGAACCGATGGGTCGTGGGACGAGCCGTTCTTCACCGGCACCGGATTCCCGCGCGTGTTCTATCTGATGTACCACCTCTACCGGGATTATTTCCCGCTGCTCGCGCTGACAACCTACGCGAAAATCATGGAGAAGGCGGCGAGCTAGAGGCAGCTCCAGCGTGCCGCCATATCGCGGCACGCTTCTTCGGATACCGCCGAGAAAACTTTTGAGAGCTTTCGTCACAGGTGCCACCGGATTCCTCGGTTCCCACGTTGCCCGCGCCCTCGCCGACCAAGGTGCGGAGTTGCGGCTGCTCGTCCGCCCGACCAGCAACCTGAAAAATCTGGAAGGACTGAAAGCCGACACCGCAACCGGCGACCTGCGCGATGCTGCCTCCCTCCAAAAAGCTATGGACGGCTGCGATACCGTCTTTCACGTCGCGGCTGACTACCGGCTCTGGGTACGCGATCCCGCGGAGATGTACCGCTCTAACGTCGGAGGCACCCGGGCGATTCTCGAAGCGGCCCGCACCAGTGGCGTGCGCCGCTTGGTCTATACCTCGAGCGTTGCGACCGTCGGGTTCAATCACGATGGCCATCCTGCGAACGAGGATTCCCCGGTGGCTCTCGCCGACATGATTGGCCATTACAAGCGTTCGAAATTTATGGCCGAGCAAGTCGCAATGGAGGCCGGGCGCAGCGGAATGTACGTGGTGACCGTGAATCCGACAACGCCGGTCGGCGAGCAGGATGTGAAGCCCACGCCGACCGGACGCATCGTCGTGGATTTCTTGAAGTGTAAATTTCCTGCATACGTCGAGACTGGACTCAACCTGGTGGATGTGAGGGAATGCGCTCGGGGACATGTCGCAGCCCTCGAAAAAGGCAGGCCGGGCGAGCGCTACATTCTCGGTGGAGAGGATCTTACCTTGAAGCAAATCCTCGACAAGCTGGGCAAGATCTCAGGTCTACCCTCGCCCCGCGTCAAGTTGCCGTACGTGTTCGCGTTTGCAGCGGGCGTCGTCGACGAAGCCATTACCGGGCGCATGTTGCAACGCGAGCCTCGGGCCACCGTCGACACGGTGCGCATGGGGAAGAAGAAGATGTTTGCCAGTTCCGCTAAGGCTGAGCGCGAACTGGGCTGGCAGATTGTTCCGGTCGAACCGGCACTGCGACGTGCAGTCGAGTGGTTCCAGAGCAACGGATATGTCTAGAGTCGCCATTGTCGCCGCGCTCGAGCGCGAGGTGCGTCCTCTGGTGAAAGACTGGCGCGTCACCGAGAAGGACGTTGCCGGCCGGCGCTTTCGATTTTTTGAGAACGGCGATGTCGTTCTCGTCTGCGGCGGGATTGGGGCTGAAGCGGCGCGACGGGCAGCCGATGCGGTGATCACAACCTATGCCCCCAAAATCATATGTTCGGCGGGATTTGCCGGGGCGCTGGATCCCGAGCTCAAGCTGGCAAGCATCGTGCATCCCCGGCGCATCGTAAATGCCGGCGACAGCAGCAGCATCGACCTCGGTCGCGGGAATGGCGTGCTGGTCAGTTTCTCAACGATCGCCAGCCCGCAGCAGAAAGCCAGTCTGCGCGCTTCCTACCAGGCTCAAGCTGTCGACATGGAGGCCGCGGCCGTAGGCCGGGCAGCTGAAATTCGGGGAGTGCCCTTCACTGTGGTGAAAGCAATTTCTGACGAATTTGATTTCAACTTTCCGTCGATAGAACGATTCGTCGATGCAAACGGCCAGTTTCTGGAAATGCGCTTCGCAATGTTTGCCGCTGTGCGCCCCTGGCTCTGGCCAGGCATAGTGCGCCTCGCCCGCAACAGTCAACGTGCTTCGCGTGTTCTGTGCGACTCGCTGCGTAAGATCGCAGCGGAAGAGATGCCCACCGTTTCCGTGCTTCCCGCCATGCCCGGCGCCAATCGCCGGTAAATCGCATGTCCCTTCGAGTATTTCCGTTGCCACATCGGGTACGTGAGGAAAAGTGCGAGGCTTTATTCATCTATAATCGAGGCAGGCATTCTCCTAAAAAATGATGCATGTCTTCCCCTTGCTAGCAGCATTCGTCGGCGGCGAAATCGTCGAGATGATCTCCAACACTGGCGCGGTGGCCAAGCTGGTACTGCTTGGACTGCTGGCGTTCAGCCTGATTTCCTGGGCCATCATTCTGACCAAATGGAGTCTGCTGCGGCGGGCGCGCGCCCAGAGCGGACGCTTCGTGCGTGCGTTTCGTAAGGCGCAGAGACTGCAGGATATCGCTGCCGTTGCCGAGCAGTTCAAGCCCAGCCCTCTGGTCGGTGTCTTCGAAGGTGGATATGACGAGTACAGGCGGCAGGCCACGACCTCGGGCACGATCCGGAATCTGTTGTCGATCCAGCGCGGCATGCAGATTGGAGCCTCGGAAGGAATCACGCGGCTGGAGCGCAATGTAACCTGGCTCGCGATTACGGCTGCGGTCACTCCCTTCGTCGGCTTGTTTGGGACGGTATGGGGCATCATCGATGCGTTTCACGGACTGGGGACGGCGGGAGCGGCAACTCTACGCGCTGTCGCGCCCGGTATTTCGGAAGCTCTCATCACCACTGCTGCCGGATTGGCCGCCGCCATTCCGGCTGTGATTGCTTACAACCTGATTGGCGCGTCCATTCGCGAATTGGCAGCCCGCAGCGATGACTTCGCGCTCGAAGTGCTCAACGCAGTGGAGCACAGCCAGGCGCAAGTTCCGGCCCAGGTTCCGGCGGATGTGAGGCGCTGATGGCGTTCACCGCCTCCAATGGACGCACGCAAACGGCGATAGCCGATATCAACGTCACTCCCCTGGTCGACGTGGTGCTGGTGCTTCTGATTATTTTCATGGTGACCGCTCCGGTGCTGCAATCTGGAATTGACGTCAGCGTTCCTAAAACGCGGACTGTGAAAGAAATTACGGAAGAACGTCTCGTAATTACGATCAATAAGGATCAGCGCGTATTCCTGGGGAGTGATGCCATCAATATCAACGAGATTGGAGGCAAGTTGCGGCAGAAAATTCGCGATCCGCGAAACCAGTTTATCTTTGTGCGGGCGGACGAAAACGTTCCGTTCGGCGCATTTGCCACAGTCATGGACGCGGTGAAGCGCGCAGGTATCACGAATGTCAGTATTGTGACGCAGCCTCTTGAACAAAATGGCAGCAAACCCTGAAATCTATTTCGAGCATGACCGCCTCGGACACGCCCTGGCGTGGTCGGCGGGACTGCATGTCGTCGTTACCGCGGCATTGCTGTTCTACTCCGCCATTGCCGCAGGAACGGGCGGCAGTACCTGGGGTAGCGGTGGAGGCGGAGAAGCCATCGGCGCAACTCTGGTGAGCACGGTCCCGCTTCCGGCCAAGCCCGCGGACGCCAAGAACGTTCTGGCCAATGAATCCAAGGGCCTCACGCAGTCGCAGCCTAAAATCGAAGAAAAGACGCCGGATGCGATTGCGATTCAGGGCAAGAACACAAAAATAAAACCGAAGAAGAAGCAGGAGACTGCCTCCAAGGAAAAACCGCTGCCTGCGCCGGAAGAAGAGACCAATCAGGTTGCTTTTGGAGAAGGCGGCCCGGTCAGCGGACCCTATGGAACCTTCAGCGCTGGCGGCGCCAAGGGCGGTTTTGGAGTCACCGGAGGCAGCGGCGACTTTGGCACCAAGTATGCCTACTATGTTCATGCGCTCCAGCAAAAGGTATCGGAGAATTGGCTGCGATACGAGGTCGATCCGAGAATCACTTCAGCAGAACGGGTGTATGTCACCTTCGATGTAATGCGTGACGGGCATCCGGCGAATGTGCGGGTGGAACAATCCAGCGGTGTTCCTTCGCTGGATGTTTCGGCAGTGCGCGCACTGCAGCGGATTGATACTTTCGGCCCGTTGCCGGGGGATTACTCTGGCAACAAGATTTCGGTAGAGTTCTGGTTCGATTACAAGAAGTGAACCTTTGCAGTAAACAGAGCCGCACCATCGAGTGACTTTGCGCTTCCCAAATGGAGGCACAATGCGGAACAGGAGTCATGGATATCAAACAACTCAAAAGGGAACCAGCCTTGCAAAGTAATTCATATCGGAATACGATATTCTCGTCGAGAGTACACTTCCCCCCCAAACGGATGGACGACAGCGCTGGAAAAAAGTTCGACCAACCACGCATTTTCCGCGGTTCGATAGTCGCGGCTTTCCTCTTTGCAATCTGCTTTCTCTCTGCTGCCGCTCCAGCTCAGGATTGGGTCAAGACGGGCACCGGCTTGGGAGTTGAAAAGGTTCGGCTGGCCGTGCCCGATTTCAAGCCTTCCACCACCGACCCCCAGAATGCCGCCCTGCTGAAGACATTCAACGACACGCTGTGGAATGATCTCGATGTCTCCGGAGTAGTTGAGCTGGTTTCCAAGAGCTTCTACCCCTTGCAGGTTCCCGGGCAGCCGCCCGAGGTTAATTTTCTGGCGTGGAACGTGCCTCCTCCCAATGCGGCGATGCTGGCGTTCGGGAGCCTGGGCGTGTCCGGCGGCAAGCTGACCGTGCAGGGCTGGCTCTATGACGTGAAGAACTTCCAGTCCCCCCAAATTCTCGGCAAACAATATTCGGAGACGGCGAGCGATGCGGCGGCGCGGTTGATGGCCCACAAATTTGCCGATGAAATCATCTTCCGACTGGGCGGAGGAGTCACGGGAATCGCCGAGACCCAGATTTATTTTGTCAGTGACCGCACCGGGCGCAAAGAAATCTGGGCAATGGATTACGACGGCTCGAACCAGCACCAGATCACGCGCATCGGTTCCATTTCGTTGTCACCCCGCGTTTCTCCTGACGGTTCACGTGTCGCTTTTAGCAGCCTGACTAAGAGCGGTTGGGAAATCATGATGTACTCGCTCGAACTCAGCCGGACCGTGGGCTTCCCGCACCTGGGCGGAACCAACCTGTCTCCGGCATGGTCGGGCGATGGAACTAAACTGGCGTTTTCATCCTCGCGTGGCGGTGAGCCGGAAATTTACGTTTCCGACGCCTCCGGCGGGAATCTGCATCGCTTAACTACGGCCAAGGGGCCCGACGTTTCTCCCGTGTGGAACCGCAAGACCAATGCCCAGATCGCATTCGTCAGCGGACGCACCGGACTTCCTCAGATTTATTCCATGGAAGCGGACGGCACCAACCAGCAGCGCCTCACCGATCAAGGCTACGCAGTGTCGCCTAACTGGGCTCCGAACGGGCAATTTCTTTCGTTTGCATGGGTGCGCAAGTATGGACCCGGCGCTCCCGGTGCCTCTGACCTGTACCTGATGGATATCGCCAGCAAGCAGTGGGTGCAGCTCACCCACGATGGCGGCCGCAATGATTTCCCTTCCTGGTCTCCCGATGGACGGCATATCGTGTTTCAATCAAGCCGTTCCGGCAAGGAAGAGATCTGGACGATGCTTGCCGACGGCACCAAAGTTCAGCAACTGACTTTTACAGGACGCAATACCCAACCGAACTGGAGTTGGAAATAGTAAAAATTTAAAGACACTTCGTCGGACCTTGGAGGCGAGCCTTTGGGGTCGTGGAGGAATAAAAAGTGAAGAAACAAAGTATGAAATGGCTGCTTCTAATCTGTGCACTCGGCGCTCTACTGACGCTTGGCGCTTGCGGAAAGAAAGCGGTTCCGCCCCCGCCGCCACCACCTCCACCGCCTCCGGCCCCCACCGCTTCGATCTCAGTGAATCCCAATACGATTCAGGCGGGCCAGTCTGCCTCATTGACCTGGCAGACCGGCAATGCCACTGACGTCTCCATCGACGGCATTGGCGCGGTCCAGCCCAACGGTTCGCAGAGTGTGTCGCCGTCGGACTCGACCACCTACCATCTGGTCGCGAAAGGATCAGGCGGCACGCAGGAAGCGACCGCGCGGCTCACCGTGACGCCGGCCGCCGCACCTCCGCCGCCCACCACCGGTTCGGCAACAGAAGAGGAATTGTTCAGCCAGAACGTGAAAGACGTTTATTTCGACTACGACAAAGCTGATGTCCGCGGCGATCAGCGAGCTGCCATTCAGGCGGATGCTGCCTTTCTGAATCAGCACCCCAGCATTAACATCACGATCGAAGGGCACTGCGATGAGCGCGGGTCGACTGACTACAACCTGGCGCTGGGTGACCAGCGGGCCAGCGCGGTGAAGAACGATCTGACCACG
>QIAK01000225.1:13322-13848 GCA_003225515.1 Acidobacteriota bacterium
GCAAAGAAAAGCCATTCTGCACCGAGAGCAATGAAGCTTGCTGGCAGCAGAACCGTCGCGGCCACCTGGTTTATCAAAAGTAAATGATTATCGACCTCCGGGAGACGGCACTGCGCGTCTCCCGGTTCTTGTTGCGCTTTTTGCGCCCTGCGCGGCCTGGTTGCTCTCCCTGGCGAACCATTGCGGCTACGGGTTCCAGCATGCCTTTCTGTGTGGAATCATCTCAGCCTGTGGGACAATCAACGCATCTAAACTACAGACTATCCAGGAAATCCTTATGAAACTACATCGCATTCCCATATCTTTCGCAGCACTCGCGTTCTTGCTGAGCGTGGCTCCAGCTGGGGCCGTCAGCAAAGACATGGTGCAGTTGCAGACACAGGTGCAACAGCTTCAGGAACAGATGACAGCCATGCAGCGCAGCTTTGACGAGCGCATGGGTGTAATGAAAAACCTCGTCGAGCAGGACACCGACGCGGTGAATAAAGTCGCCAACGCGCTCAACGCATTGCAGACGACCCTGCAA
>QIAK01000460.1 GCA_003225515.1 Acidobacteriota bacterium
GTAAGCGAGCACGAGGAAGATCGCGAGGATGATGTACTGCGCCGCCGTAAGGCGGAATTCGGAAACTTTTTCGTCGCGCCCGAACATTTAAATCGGTCCTTGGTCGTTCGTCGTTGGCCTGAGGCTTTGCTCTTATTGTAAGCCGTGGCGAATTCACTGCGGAATTCGATTGGTAACGGAGGTCACTACCCTGCTATGAAGAGTTAAGCGAGGCTTTGGCCAACGACCAACCACCAACGACGGTTTTTCACGTTCTCTGCTTGAACTTGTCTAGCAGGAAGAACAGGGCTACACCCAGGAATGCGTTCGCCAGGCCTGCAACAATGCCGCGCGGCCAGCTCCAGGTCTGGGTCATGTTGACCAGTCCATGGGCGACGGTGAAGTAGACGGCGGAATGCACCAGGTAAAAGCCCAAGGTCACCAGGAAGCGGGCGCCGGCGTTTTCAACATCGAGTTTTACGCCCAAGGACGAGGCTCCATAGCCGACAACGGTCTTGGCGATTCCGTAGATTCCGATTGGATTGTGGCCCAGCATATCTTGCGCGAGCCCGATGACGGCTCCGGTGAAAAGCCCCGCCACGGGACTGCGGCGAGCCATGGCAAAGAAGATGGTTACCAGCAGGGGCAAGTCAACGTAAACTGCAAAGCGGGGAAACCGCAGAGGCAGAAACGCCTGCACAAACAGCGCCAGCAACGGCACGCCGATGGTGACCGGTATGCTGAATCGGTAGACCTCAACCTGCTCATTGGATGTGTAAGTAATGGGCACGCTATTGGGGACTGCTTTCGCTGGGAGGCGGCTGAGGATTATTGGGCGCCGGAGTGCCAGGTGCCGGGTCAATTAGCTCGATAGGCGCGGCTTTCTTTTTCTGGTCGGGCTTTATCTGATCAGGCTTGGTCTGATCGGGCTTGGCCTGATCGGGCTTGGCTTGCTCGTCCACCTTCACTCCAGCAACCGTGCCGCCTGCTGCTGACTTTTTCGGAACCGTGGATGTCTGATCCACAGGTTTCGTGGCGGACCCTACCGCTGGCATGACCGAAATATGACTTGCTCCGGCTGGATTTTTGGCAGGCGCGGCACTGGCGGTGCCCGGCGCTCTGGGAGCAGCGCTCGTTGAGACCGGCGCAATCCCTGATTTTGTGGCGCCCACAGAGTTCGCGTCGGCAACCGGTTTATCGGGTACCGATGGCAAACGCTGCGCCAGGATGTCGGCAGCGCGTACGCGCACGCCGTCCTCGGCCTTGGCCTGCCGTTCCTGTTTTTCCACCAGGACCAGCACTTCTTCCAGCTTACTAAGGTTGGCTGCAGGCTTGATTCTGATATTTAGAAATAAGTCCTTGCCGGTTCCCACTTTGGCTACGGTGCCGACCGGCAAACCTTTGGGAAAAATCTGGTCCCCGCCGCTGGTCAGCACGGTTTCTCCGAGCGGGACTTGCTCATCGCTCATTACACGCTCAAGAGCGACCTCGCCAGTGGCCGTTCCGCGCAGCACGCCCTGCAGGCGGGTCTTTTCCAGAAGCGCGCCCACCCCGCTGCTCTGATCATTGATCAAGAGCACCTGTGCAACCGAGGGATAGACAAGCAATACTTTGCCGACAATACCGTCGGAGGTCATCACGGCCATGTCGCGCTCGATTCCGGCATTCTCCCCTTTATCGATGTACACGATGCGCGAAAGATCGCTGCCGCTGGAGCCAATCACTTGCGCCGCAACCGTCCGCGAGATGAACTGTTCTTTGAACGCCAGCAAGGTTTGCAGGCGCCGGGCCTGGGCAGCGTCCTCGCTCAGACGCACCTGTTCAAGCCGCATCTGCTCAATCTGTTCCTTGAGCTGGCGATTTTCGGCTCGTACGCCCCGCAGATAGAAGTAGTTGTGCCAGAGATTGCCGCTGCTGCTCTGCCCCCAAACTAGGGCGCGCTCAAACGGAGTGATGGCGCCGACCGTCCATATGCGAATCAGCCGTGTATTCTCCGCATCATTCCCGTTGCGCTTGACCTGCATCGCCAGGCCGAGCACCTGCAGAAACAACACTCCTACAAGGATGACGAGATTGCGGTAACGGCCGAGGACAGATTCCATAATTCAGGGGTCAGGGGCTAGGGACCAGAGGTCAGATTTTCTCGTCCCTGCCCCCTGGACCCTGATCCCTGCTTTTCTTACTCAATCGAGATTTTTCTTAGCAGCTTGAAGTCGCTGAGCATCTTGCCGGTGCCCAGCACCACGCTGCATAGCGGATCGTCGGCGATCGAGACCGGCAGGCCGGTTTCTTCACGGATGCGCTTGTCGAGGTTCTTGAGCAGCGCGCCGCCACCGGTCAGCACAATACCGCGGTCGCTGATGTCGGCGGAAAGTTCCGGAGGCGTCCGTTCCAGCGCGACCCGAATCGCATTCATGATGGTCGATACACATTCGCTGAGCGCCTCGCGAATTTCTCCATCATCGACGGTAATCGTCTTGGGCACGCCTTCAATCAAGTTGCGGCCCTTGATTTCCATGGTCATGGGCTTGTCCAGCTGGTGCGCGGAGCCGATCTCCATCTTGATCTGCTCAGCCGTGCGTTCGCCGATCAGCAAATTGTATTTTCGCTTCAGGTAATTCATGACAGCTTCGTCCATCTGATTTCCGGCCATGCGCACGGAACGCGAATAAACGATGCCGCTCAGCGAAATCACCGCAATATCAGTGGTGCCGCCGCCAATGTCGACGACCATGTTCCCGCTGGGCTCGGTAATCGGGAGTCCCGCACCGATGGCCGCCACCATGGCCTGCTCCACAAGGTGCACTTCACTCGCCTTGGCGCGATAAGCCGAATCCATTACCGCCCGTTTTTCCACCTGCGTAATCTCGGAGGGCACGCCAATCACAATCCGGGGATGCACCAGCATCTTCCGGTTGTGCGCCTTCTGAATA